>JAADEB010000158.1 GCA_013153655.1 Chlorobiota bacterium | reverse complement strand
CATGACAAAAATAATGCCTTTTTAGATGTAATCCAAGAAAAATTCACTTAAAAGTGAATTTTCGGTGATTTTTGGCCTAATTGAACGCCTATTTTTCTTGATTGTATTGCTCAATCGCCATGCGCAGCAGTTCCACGGAGCGGCGCAGGTCGGCGGTATTGAGCACGTAGGCGATGCGTACTTGCTTGCTGCCCAGGGCGGGGTTGGAATAAAATCCGCTGGCGGGGGCCACCATCACCGTTTCGCCGTTGTGGCTGAACGATTCCAGGAGCCACCGGGCAAAGCGGTCGGTGTCGTCCACCGGAAGTTCGGCCATGAGGTAGAAAGCGCCTTTGGGATAGCCGATTTTTACGCCGGGAATGGATTCCAGGCCTTCGATAAGGATGTCGCGGCGGGTTTTGTACTCGTCAATCACTTCGTCGAAATAGGATTGGGGCGTGTCCAAAGCCGCTTCGGAGGCGTATTGGCCGAGGGTGGGCGGACTGAGGCGCGCTTGGGCGAATTTGAGCACCGAGGCCATGAGTTCCTTGTTTTTGCTCACCACCGCACCGATACGGGCACCGCACATGCTGTAACGCTTGCTCACCGAATCCACGATAATGCCGTGGGTTTCCATGTCCGGTTGGTGGAGAATGGAATGGTGCTTGGTGTCGCCGTAGATGAATTCGCGATACACTTCGTCGGCGATGATAAAGATATCGTGTTTGAGGGCCAATTGGCGCAATTTGCCGATTTCCTCTTTGCTGTACACGTAGCCGGTGGGGTTGGACGGATTGCTGTACAGAATGGCTTTGGTGCGCGGCGTGATCAACTCTTCGAAAGCTTCCACGGGCGGCAGGGCGAAATTGTCTTCGATACGCGATTGAACGGGTACCACTTTTACCTTGAAAAGCGTAACAAAACTGTTGTAATTGGCGTAATAAGGTTCGGGAATAATGATTTCGTCGCCGGGGTTGGCGATGCTTCCCACCGTAAAGAGCAGGGCTTCGGAGCCGCCGGTGGTGACGATGATATCGTCGGCCGTTACGTCGATACCGTGTTTTTGATAATAGCGGGCCAAGCCTTGGCGGTAGCTTTCGGTGCCTTGCGATTGGGTGTAGGCAATAAGGGGTTCATTATATTGCCGGATGGCTTCCAACACGTTTTCGGGGGTGGGAATATCGGGCTGGCCGATATTGAGGTGATATACTTTGATGCCGCGTTTTTTTGCCGCATTGGCGAAGGGAACCAGTTTGCGAATGGGCGAGGCGGGCATTTGGCCGGAAAGTTC
Organism: Chlorobiota bacterium; assembly: GCA_013153655.1. Lineage (GTDB taxonomy): Bacteria > Bacteroidota > Bacteroidia > Flavobacteriales > Flavobacteriaceae > JAADED01. The sequence goes on along the minus strand of JAADEB010000158.1, from coordinate 1,779 downwards.
GGATAATTGAGGCATGATTTCAGGGGTTTTTGCAAATTTATATTTTTTTGCGGGATGGGGACGTGATGAGTTTTGTTGAAGGGAGGGGGGATTGTTGTTAAATCGTTGAACCGTGGAATCGTTGAGCCGGTTGTTTCTGTTAAACCGTTAAACCGTGCAATCGTTAAATCGTGCAACCGTGCAATCGTAAAATCGTTAAACTGGTATAATGACGAATGACCGGTGGTTCTGTTGAATAGTTGAAGGGTTGAAAAGTTGAATAGATTTGTTAAACCGTGCAATCGTTAAATCGTGCAACCGTGGAATCGTTAAATCGTTAAACCGATTTTTTCCTGTCGAACAGTTGAATAGACGGGTGACCGGTGACCGATGAATAATAAAAAAATAAAAACCCAAATCCTAAATCCTAATGCCTAAATCCCAAATCCGGGAAGAAGGAGATTGACTGATGACCGGTGACGGGTGCGTTTTCGGGAAACGGGAAATGGTAAACGGGGAACGTGGTTTTTGGGAACGCAGGTGGTGCAGATAATAAGGATATCACGGATGTTTCGGATTTTTTTTTGACGATTTGGTAGAGACGCCGTATACCGGCGTCTCGTTTTATCATAATATTCATGAATTATGTAGAGACGCGATGAATCGCGTCTCTACCATATGATGATTTGATGGTCGAAACGTAGAGACGCCGGTATATGGCGTCTTTACATTACGATAACCGTTTAACGTTTCCCGTTTCACGTTCTTCGTTTCCTGTGTTTGTTTTCCCGGCGCCGTTGGCCTTGTGCGTTTGGGTGGCCTTGTGGGGTGGGCCGCGCGAGGGGGCGAAGCGATATGAGGCGCAGGCCTTTCCTATTTGCGGCGGGGAAACGCCGGCGGACAGAGGGGAGCCGCCGTTTTCCCGCGGGCGGGTAAGCGTGGGATTGAGCCGGTGGCAAGCGCGGGCGCCGCAAAAGGAAAGGGCAAGCCGAATACAAGCGGAGCACCCGGTCCGCCATAGGCGGACGCGCCCTAATCATTTGCAAAAAAATCATGGAATGGAAACAGGGGAACTGCCGGGGGAAGGGCATAGGGCTGTGGGAACATGACCGAAAAAGGCGGAGAATAGGAAGGCATCCGGGAAATGCTTAAATTAGCTTCAAATTCCGTTCGGGTCATGAAAAAACATATTTGGCTTTCCTTGGTTCTTTCCTTGGTGTTGGGATCCCTGCGCGGGCAATCCGCCTACGATATTCGTCATGCCGACTTCCGGATCCGTATCGATACGGCCGAACAAAGGGTGGATGGGAAGGCGGTGTACAAAATCCGTATGTTGCAAACCGCCGACAGTATTCTGTGGGATGCCGCTCCGCAAGTAGAAATCCTGTCCGCGGGCAAACACCGTTTCCGGCGGCGCAACAAGAAAGTGGTGATTTACGGGCGTTTTCGCAAAGGGAAATCTTACGAAATTCCCTTTCTGTTCCGCTCGCATCCGGTCAAGGGGATGTACTTTACCGGCTGGGGTACGGAGGCGGCGGAAAAACAAGTATGGACCCAAGGGCAGGGCAAAAAAAACAGTAGTTGGATGCCGGGCAAGGACGATACGGGCGAACGGTTTACCTGGAACATTACAATCTCTTTTCCTGCGGAGTACCGCATCATATCCAACGGCCAACGAATTTCCGCAAGCCGGAAAGGGGCATGGAAAGCCGTCACCTACCGCATGGACAAACCCGTGCCGTACTACCTGCTGTTTGTAGGCGCCGGCAACTGGCGGGTGCTTCGCGACACCGTGGCGGG
>JAADEB010000043.1 GCA_013153655.1 Chlorobiota bacterium | reverse complement strand
ACCCAAATGCTCAAGCTTCCCGTAAACCGCCTTTAATTTTTCCCGGACTTTGATGTCGTGTTCATTTTCTTTATCATACTTCTTGCCGGCATAAGCGGAAATCAATCGAATGTCGTTAGATGTAATTTTTTCCATGATTTTAATTTTTATTCAATTTTTAGTTTCTGTGCATTTTCAAAACAAAATTACCTCCATAAATACCCTAAATCCATGTCCACAACCCGCCTCCTAAAATTTTTTTTCCGCAATTTTCAAAGAAAGTCAAAAAAGCCTCGTGCCCCGTTAGTTCCCCGTAAGCTTTTTAACGGCACGGATCGTTAACCGGAAATTTAGCAGTTATTCAAAAATTTGGACAATAAGTACAGATGCCGCAAAGAATATATCTATCACACCCAAACCTTCGTGCATACTTTCCGCCCAATCGAATTGCGGCGGCACCACCTTCCGCTCCGTACTTTGGAAAGTTTCTAATCCTTTGCCTCAGGCTTCTTCATTATCATCCTCCTCCTCGTTTTCATCATCGTCGTATTCCTTCGGAAAATCATTGATGATATATACATCATCATCCTCGATACGCGGAATTTTTTTTCGCCTCATCTCCTCTTCAATGTCTTCCTTTGACATATTATTCAGGACCTCTTCTATATCAACTCCGTCAACTAAGAATGGATTACTTTCATCCCACGGTAAACCCAGGATTTCAAAAGCCTTTTTAATTTGATCATCGTTTATTGTTTTCATATGCTCGAAAAGTGTTAGAAGTTTTAACATGTTGTCCAAACTAATACCGGTATAGGTATCAATAATTCTTTCCAAAAGTTCACTTTCGTTTAAACATTTATTGAATTTCAATTTCTTGGAATTGTTATCCGTATTATTGGTTTTCATAGAAATATATTTTTTTGTATTTGATTCATTTTCGGATTTTTAGTTTTTTTTCATTGATTTATTTTGTGGTTTCAAATTATGACTTCAAATATTTTATCTGCTTTTCGACAAATTCTTCCCAAGGATTTTTCATGTTTAATTTCTTTTTATACAATATGATGAAATACTGATTCGGCATTGAATAATTTTCATTACAAAATTACACCAATCAATACCCGCCAAACGTGTCCACAACCTTCTTTCCCCAAGAAATTTTCCCAAAAAAAGAATTAATCCCGCAACCGAAAATAGCGTACATATAACCCGCTGTCCCGGGTAAGTATTTCAACGGCGCATAAGGACGGAATTTTATGGATTGTCTCGAATAACATTCCCTATAATTGGCACTCCTTCATTTAAATACCTTTTTTGCACAGGCATTCCTTTTCAACAAAGATTTTTAATATGAGCTGTCTATGGTTTTTGATAAAATTCCTGCGCACAAATCCGAGAGAACATCATATCCCGCATGCTGCGGAATCATTCCTCGCTTTCATCTTCAATAACGGGTTTTCCCGTCATAGAAACAGGCAAATAAATACTTGCTTCGTCATCCCGTACTCGAACCGTTGAAGAAGCATGGTGTTTGGTCTTTTTTTCCACTACCCGTACTTCATACACCACGCCTTCGCACCACTCCAAAGCGCCGGGTCCCGCAAAAATGTTGTGGCGGGTGTTGGCTCCGTGCAAAGGAACCGCCAATTCGGCGTGACGGAATTGTAGGGTGCTTTTCCATGTCATCAAGTCTTTGAGGTTCATTCCTGAGCCTTCGTTTTCCAAGAGACGTGCCAGATCGATGCCCGAAATACGCACTTCGGCTTCAATGCCGTGGTAGTTCACCAGCAAACGTTTCTTTTCCAAACGCAAACAAAACTTACGTAAGCGCACTTCACCGTCGGAGGGATGCGCAGGCAACAGCAATAATATTTTCTCGTTTTTCATAAATTTGAAATTAAATTTGCAAACAAAATTAAACCCTTGTATACCCTACATGAGAGTTTACGAAAAAGCCTAATCAGTGAAAGAATGAAAGAATGAAGAAATGAAGAAATGTAACATCACCCCTTTCGCGCGATGAACAATGAACGATGAATAATGAATAATGAACAATGAAAGAACCCAAATCCCAAATCCGTTTTCATTTCGCCTCCGGAACCCCTTTTTCTCCCTCACAGGCCTGCGCGCAAGGGAAAAGCCCCGCCGACTTTCTCCTTTCTCCTTTTCCCTTGTTCCTCGAAAAAGGGTTTCCTACGGCGGCTCCGGGAGCCCTCGTGCATCGTGCTGCGCACTCGCACGGGTCTCCCTTCGCACCGGGTGAGCCGGACGGCAAGCCGCCCGTCTCCCCCGGCGGCCGGCAAGCCCTAAGGGTCTTCCGGCCGTTAGGGTTTTGGTGTGGAAAATGGAGAACGGGAAACGGAGAACGGGAAATGTGGAACGGTTTAATCAATGAAGGAATGAAAGAATGAAAGAGTGAAGGAATGAAAGAATGAAGAAATGTAACATCACCCCTCTTGTGCGATGAACAATGAACGATGAATAATGAATAATGAACAATGAAAGAACCCAAATCCCAACTCCCAAATCCCAAAACCAGTTAAAGTTAACGTTAAGGTTAAAGTTAAGATTCCGATTCAACGATTGCACGGTTTAACGATTTAACAACAAAAAAACAATATCCCCCCCGCCCAAACGTTATAAATAACATGAAAAAAGCCTCATTTTTCACCCTGTTGCTCCTTATGCCGCTCTTCATGCAAGCGCAGAAATACGCCAACGCCTTTCTCGACATAGGCGTGGATGCCGCCTCCATCGGTGCGGGAAGCAACGTTACCGCCACCATCGACAACGTGAACGCCATCTACTGGAACCCGGCCGGATTGATGCGTATGGACGGCAACTACCTCTCGCTGATGCACGCCCGCTATTTCGGCGGTATGGCTTCCATGAATTTTCTCGGATACGCCGTAAGCAAAGACCGCCAACGCCTCGGCCTGGCCCTGTTTCGCCTGGGAGTGGACAACATCATGAACACCACCCGCCTCATCGACGAGAACGGCGACGTGGACTACAACCGCATCACCTATTTCTCCGCCGCCGACTACGCCCTCATGGCCGGCTACGCCCGCGATTTCCTCGACAACCGCCTCCACGCCGGCCTTACGGCCAAACTCATCTACCGCCACATCGGCGACTTTGCCGACGGCTACGGCTTCGGTTTCGACCTCGGCGCCCAATACGACCTGGGAAAATGGCAAACCGGCCTGGTGCTGCGCGACGTAACCACCACGTTCAGCTACTGGCATTTCAACAAGGAACGGCTGGACGAAATTGCCGCCGCCTCGCCCGGCCACAACCAAACGGCGCCTTCGTCCACCGAACTGCGTTATCCGTCCCTCACCGCCGGTATCGCACGCCGTTTTACCGTCAAAAACGATTACCACCTGCTGGCCGCCCTCGACCTGCATACCTGGTTTGTACAACGCCACGCCCTGGTCAATTCCGCCTATTTCAGCATGAGCCCCGGCCTGTCGCTCACCGCCGACTACAAGGAAATCGTCTATCTCCGCCTCGGCACCGACCGCATCTACCACAGCTACCTCTACGGCACCAAAGTGTGGCACGTGCGCCCCGCCGCCGGCATCGGATTGCGCTTCAAATACCTGCAACTGGATTACGCCCTTACCGACAATGCGGCTTCGGGAAAATATTCCCATGTGTTTTCCTTCATCATCAACACCCGGATTTTTAAATCCCGTAAATGATGCGGCGCTCATGGTTGCTTCCGGTTACGGCCGCCTTGCTCATGTTTGCCGCCTGGCCCCATGCCGGTATTCCGCTACTGATTTTTACGGCCTGGTGGCCGCTTTTTCGTTTGTCGGACCTGCATCTGCGGGAACGCCGCAAATGGTTTTTTGCCAAAATCTACCTGGCCTTTTTCCTTTTTAACCTGCTCACCACCTATTGGATTTGGTTTGCCACGCCCGCCGGCGCCGTTATGGCCATTCTGGCCAACAGCCTGCTCATGAGCCTCACCTTTTGGATTTGGCATCGCGCGCGGCAGCGCTTGCCCGTGTCCATGTCGGTGGTGTTGTTTCCCGTCCTTTGGATAAGTTTCGAGAAAATGCACTACGTATGGGATCTGGAATGGCCTTGGCTCACCATGGGAAACGTATGGTCCGCTTGGCCGTGGTCGGTGCAGTGGTACGAATACACCGGCGTGTTTGGCGGCTCCCTTTGGGTACTGGCCGGCGCTTTGTGGTTCTACTACCTTACGCGCCGTAGTTTCCGACCTTCGCGACGGTGGGTTCCCTGGCTGGCTTTCGTGTTCTTGCCCTTGATGCTTTCCGCCCTGCGCTATTTGACTTACGAAGAAAAAGGCCCCGAAGCCCGCGTCTTGATCCTCCAACCCAACATCGACCCGTGGACGAGCAAATTCGACCGCCCCAACACGGAAATGGCCGGCGACCTGATCCGCCTCATTCCGCCGGACACCACCCGTTGGGACCTGATCCTGGCCCCGGAAACCGCCTTGCCCCAAGGCATGGAAATCGACCGGCTTCGCTTCCGGCGTGCCGTGGAAATGTTGCGGGACGTGGCGGAGGAGCACCAATCGCCCGTGCTCACCGGCGTGTCGCTCTACCATATCCTGCGCCAATCCGACAGCCTCCCGCCCACGGCCAATTACAGCAAACGTAATCACACTTGGTACCAACTCTACAACTCGGCCCTGTTTATCCGGCCCGGCGGCGAACTCTCCCTCTACCACAAAGCCATTCTGGTGCCCGGCGCCGAAAAAATGCCCTACCGTTCCCTGTTCCAACCCTTGCTGGGTGACCTGGTGCTGGACCTCGGCGGCATGAGCGGTACCCACACGCCCAGCTGCGAACCGGTGGTGTTCCGCTACGGCAAGCTGAAAGTGGCACCCATCATCTGCTACGAAAGCATCTTCGGCGACTACGTACGGCGCTACGTGCTCAAAGGCGCCAACCTGCTGGCCGTGATTTCCAACGACGGCTGGTGGAAACGCACTTCCGGCTACCGCCAACATTTTGATTACGCCCGCCTGCGCGCCATCGAAACGCGACGCGACGTGGTCCGCGCAGCCAACACCGGACGTAGCGGCCTCATCGACCAACGCGGCCGTGCCGTCGCCTCCCTCGGCTACAACCGCCGCGGCATCCTGGACGTACGACCGCATCTGAACGAAGCCGTAACCTTCTACACCCGCCACGGCGACTACATCGCCCGCTTGGCCCTCTTCCTGACGGCCCTGCTTCTGCTCTATGCCCTGCTGGGACGCAAAAAAGGCGGTTACACCATAAATTCCAATCCATCATGAAATATTCCCGGCTCTTTCGTATCCTCATGTGGCTGCTGTTTATCTTCGGCGGTGCCGCCCTGGCCTACACGCTGGACCTCCGGCTGTTCGGCCGTTTGTACGTATGGACACCCTACCACCTGCTCTCGGCCATGACCGGTTTTCTGCTCTTTCAAATGCTACGCCGCATCGCCCGCCACACCGGCCGCTACCTGCACGACTTTGGCCGGGAAGGCACCTTGCCCCGCCTGGAAACCAACCGCCTGGTGACCACCGGCTACTACGCCCTCATGCGCCATCCCATGCACCAAGGCTTGATGCTCGGCCCTTTTGTGTTTGCCCTGCTGGCGGGAAGTCCCTCGTTTTTGTTTATCGTGGCGCCCCTGGAAGTGCTTATCATCATTTTGTTGATCATTTTCTACGAAGAAAAGGAAGCCTTGAAAAAATTCGGCGACGAATACCGCGCCTACATGAACCGGACGCCCCGTTTCTGCTTCCGTCCCGCCTGCTGGAAAGCCCTCTTGACGCCTCCGGACGAATATCTGCCGAAAAAATAATAAATTGCCAATCAAAACGTTTATTTTTTTCCGTACAGGATGATGAAGAAATTTTATTCGATCAAATATATCGCCTTGCCCGTCCTGCTACTGGCTTTGGCCGTGGCCTGTTCCACCAAGCGGCCCACTTTGGTGTCGCGGAATTATCATGCGCTCACGGCCCGGTACAACGTACTGTTCAACGGCAACGAAGCCCTGGAAAAAGGCATTCAACAATTGGATCGCAAGACCGAAGAAGATTTCTACCGCGAATTTCCCTTGGAAGGTATCGAATTCAACGACAAAGTGTTCCTGCCCGGCCAATCCCGCTCCCGGGACATCCAAAAAGCCGAAGAAAAAGCCGCCAAAGCCGTCCAAAAACACAGCATCTACTACCGCGGACAAGAATACAACGGCCGCATGGACGAAGCCTTCCTGCTCCTGGGTAAAGGCCGCTACTACGACCAGCGCTACCTGGCCGCCCTGGATGCTTTCAACTTTGCCCTGTCCAATTTCTACGACACCGACCTGCGCGACGAACTCTACCTGTGGCGCGGCAAAACACGTTTGCGTATGGGACAAATTTCCTTGGCCCGCAAGGATTTGGCCCGCGTGATCAACAACAATCAAGGCAAGAAATCCGATACCAAAGCCCTGGCCACCGCCTTCCTGGCCGAATCCGGACGCGGCGACACGCTTACCCGTCCCGTGGGTGAACTCTTGTCCAAAGCCGCCCGTCAAGCCCGCTCGCGCTACCTGCGCCAACGCCTGGCCTACAAAGCCGCCCAAGTGTGGGAACAACTGGGTGAAAAGGACTCCGCCGTGGCTATGACCGACCTTATTCTCAAACACCGCCAACCGGAAAATTTCTACCTCCAAACCCTGTGGTACCGCATGCACCTGACCAAGGAAGATACCACCTTGCATGAAAAGTATTTCAAAAAACTGAATACTTATTTAAAAAACTACTACTTCCATCGCTACTATCCCGACATTCATTACCGCCTGGGTGAGCTCTACGAAGTACGCCGCGACACGGCCAACGCCATTGCCCATTACAGCCAATCCACCCGTACCCAAGCCCGCACCTTGAAGAAATTGGCCTACGAACACCTGGCCGACATCTATTGGGACCAATCCGACTACCTGGCTGCCGGCCAATACCTGGACAGCTTGCTCTCCGTTATGGACAAGGACAAACTGGATTACCTGCTGGTGAGCCAACGGCGCCGCAGCATCGACAAAATCGTGAAATGGGAAAGCGTCATCCGTCGCAACGACAGCCTCTTGAAATTGGCCGGATTGGACACCGCCGAACAACGCCGCCTCATCACGGAACATATCCGGCGCCTCCAAGCCGAACAGGCCCGCCAAGCCCGTGAACAGCAAGAGCAAACCGCCCCGGCCGGCCAAGGAACTTTCTATTTCTACAACCGCCAACAAGTGGCCGCCGGTAAGGAAGCCTTTCGCAAAATCTGGGGTAAACGCAAATTGGAAGACCTCTGGCGCCTGACCAACAAATACGGTGAACGAACCGAAGAGGAAGAAACCGCCACCGGCGAACAAACCGAAGAAACCGCCACCCGCACCGACAGCCTGCCCAACGAATTCAATCCCGAATATTACCTGAAACAAATCCCGCGCACCCAAGCCCAACGCGACAGCATCCGCCGCCAAACCAAATTGGCCCACCTCTACCTGGGTATGCACTACGCCGACGATAAATTGAAGGAATACGAACTGGCCCGCCAACACCTCCGCTTCGTCCTCGACCACCAACCCGACGACGAAATGCGCAGCCGCGCCTGGTACCTCCTCTACAAAATCGCCCGCAAACAACACCTGGACGACGAAGCCCGCGACCTGGCCGCCAAACTCCAACGTAATTATCCCGACAGCCCCTACACCCAATACATCCTCCATCCGGCGGATTTCAAGGGAAGTTCCTCGCGCGCCTTCTACGACGCCTTCCAACAAGTGTACCGCACCTTCCGCGAAGGCCGTTGGGATATGGCCCTTCGCCTGGCCGATACCACCTACCGCCGCTTCCGCAACCATCCCGAAGCCGCCAAAGTGCTCATGCTCAAAGCCCGTATCCTGGGTAAGGAAAAAGGCATAGATGCGTATATGAACCAGTTGAAAGAAATCGAAAAGAAATATCCCGATACCGAGTATGCCGAGCAGGCCAAAGAAATGGCCAAAAAACTAAAACTCCTGAAAATCAATTATTCGGAAGAGTATCCAGAAAAATTTCCGTTCTTTGTGGTATTCCGCGTGCCACGCGCCGACAGTACTTCCTTCCGCTACCTGCGCCAGTGCCTGGAACGTGTGTATCGCGAAACGGAATCCAAACCGCGGGATATGTTTATAGACCAATTCGATTCGGAAACATCCTTCATCGTGATACGAAATTTCCTGAGCCGTCAATCGGCGGAATTTATATTGGAAAAATTGAAAGAAAACGGCTGTTCGTTGCCGGAACATTTCATTATTTCTCGTAGAAATTACATACATTTGCAATTAACCAAGAAGCGAACAGATAAATCCGACACCCATGTTCTCGAACAAAGAAAGCAAAAAGACATCCGGCAACGCAGCAGGGTCCAAACAACCGAACCGGTTCGGTCAAACAACCAAAATACAAGGCGAAATCCATTCCCAAGAAGACTTCCGGGTGGACGGTGAGTTTGAAGGCACCCTGATCACTTCCGGCAAACTCGTAGTAGGCGAAAAAGGTAAATTGACCGGCACCATCAAGGTGGGAAATGCCGAGATTCAAGGTACTGTGTCCGGAGATTTGGTGGTGGACGATTTGCTAAGCATCAAAAAGAGTGCCCGCATCGAAGGGAACGTGAAAACCAAAAAATTGGCCATTGAACCCGGTGCCGTGTTCAACGCCACCTGCGAAATGGAAACCAAAACTGCTCCTACGGCCAAAGCAACCGCCAAATAATGCCCAAGCGCAGGCTCCATCACACCCTGATTTATTTCTCATCCGCCGGCATTGAAATGGCCGCCATTATCGGTTTGTTTGCCTATGCCGGTCATCGCCTCGATTTGCATTACGGCAACGAAACACCCTGGTGGACCGCCTTCCTGAGCCTGGCCGGTGTGTTTCTGGCCATCTACCGCATTATCCGACAAGTGAACCGATGGAACCGGCAAAACGAATAACGCTGCTCAACCTGGCGGCTGCCCTCACGGCCTATGCTTTCCATTATGCGCTCCGGCCGCATCTGCAAGATTTTCCCCTTCATCCCGACATGCTTTTCGGTTTTATGCTCGCCATGCAGTTGTTGCTATGGGTGGCGGTGATTTTGGTCCGGCGGCGGCATCCGGCCAAGGCGGGCTTTGTGTTCCTCGGCGGAGGAATTGTCAAAATTATTCTGGTAGGAAGTCTGGTGCTTTACTTGCAAAAACATTACGGTTACCGCGGCCATTTGTGGTTTGTGGCGGACCTGGTAGGCATGTATTTTATTTTTTTGGTTTTCGAGATTTGGTCGGCGGTGTACTTGGTGCGGGATATATAAAGAAAGGTTTTTGTTTTTGTCCCGGTTATTTCATTTGTTGTGTTGATATGAATTTTAGTAAATGCTATGTTTTTAAGAAAACCATTACCGGTTAGCTTCGAGCCGGAATAAATTTCATATCTTTTGTGCCATAAAAATCCGGTGATGAAACGTATTATTTTCATTGTTTTAGGGATTTCATGGTCCTTTCTAAGTGCGCAAAACGTTAAAATTAACGGCCGTATTCAATATGACATCGAAGCTTTGAAAGGCCGGCACGACACGGCATGGACCATAGGCAACGAATTCCGGCGCGTTCATCTTTCGGCCGCCGGAAAACTGGACCATGGTTTTGACTATAAGGTGGAAATAAACTTGGCCCATGCCCGGATAGGGTTTCGCGACATGTTTATTCGCTACAAATCCAAACGTTGGGGGGAAATAGCCGTAGGAGCCAAGGCCGAACCCACGGGATTGGCCATGAGTACAAGTAGCAAATACATTAGCTTTTTGGAACGACCCATGCTTTCGGCTTTGCAGAATTTTCGTTGGGGAGCCGGCTTGCATTATGCCTATTACGGTCTATACGATGGCCGCGGCGGCTTCCAACTTGCCTTGACCAATAAAGGGACCAACGGCGAGGGTTTTGTGGACAAGCATTTGGAAAAAGGCCTTAATGCCGTTGGAAGGATATACATGGTTCCTTATTACAAAAAACGCGGGAAATACGTCCTTCATCTGGGGCTTAACGGAGCTTCGCGTCCCCCCGCCGATCTGCGTTTCCGTGCCGAAAATCATATGGGCGAAAAATTTCATTACACTTTTCCCGGCGCCACCCGCCGTTACGAACGTGGTGCGGAAATGGCCGTCCTGTTTGATAATATCAGCCTTCAAGGCGAGTATAAGGAGCAAAATATCACCAATGAAGTTAATAAGGATTACCGGGTAACGGGTTATTACCTGATGCTCGGCATGTTTCTGACGGGTGAACACCGCCATTACAAACACGGTGGGTTCGGCCGGGTAAAACCTTTGCATCCCGTAGGCCGCCGCGGAAAAGGAGCATGGGAATTGGTATTGCGTTATTCCGAAATGGATATGAGCCGCGACGTATTGGACGCCAATTCGGGCATGCCGGGACGCCTGGCCAATTGGTCCGTGGGACTTAACTGGTACCTGACCGGCCGGGTTCGTATTATGTATAACTATATCCTCACCCACGACGACGATCCCGGACGGATGCAAGGTCATTTAATCCGTTTCCAATTGGATTTTTGATGAATTGAAATTAAAAAGGCAGGAAAAATGAATATAAGGAAGTTGATTCGTTCGCAATGGTCATTTGTATATGCCGGTATTGCTTTCGGTTTGGCTCAGGTCATTTACATGACAGGGCTTTGGATAAATGCCCTACAACACGGCAAATCACCGCATCTGAAACCCATTACGGTTACTACGGATTTGGGTAAAATGTTTCGGGGTTTGGAAGTATTTTTCAATTACCTTTTCGGATTTCGTACCGAAATTTACGGAACCTACGGAGAAATCACCCTGGATGGCGTGAAAAAAATATTACCCTCCGCATCCGGTGCTTTTGTGCCGGGAATCGGTTGGCCCATTGTGGGAATGATCATCGGCGGATGGCTGGTGAGCCGTATGGAACGCGAAAGCCGTACATGGGCTTATTACGGTACGCGCCTGTTGGCGGTTTCATTCCTGGGAGGTGTGTTGTTCAGTTACGGAACCCGCTTGGCCGGAGGTTGTACGTTGAATCACTTGATGGGTGGCCTTCCGATGATGAATATCCATTCGTTGGTTACCGTTGTTTTTATGGGAATCGGAGGTTTGTTGGGTTTTTGGCTGATGGCCAAATGGCGTTTGGCCGGTTATTTCAAGCATCAGGAAACTTTGGCTTATGTCCGGCAAGCCGATCCGGGTGATCAAGCCACCTACCGCCCCGGTTACAATCCGCGCAAACGTTTGGCTTATTGGACGGGCTTGGTGTTTTTGTTGCTTTTTGTGGCCGTGGCCCTCTATGGCGGTTTGTTTGCTCCGGAATATGCGGCCCACATCAAGGGTGACAAAGTGATTCCGTTCAATAAATCGATTGCTCACAAAGGTGCATTTTATGTTATTCTTACCTTATTGGGCGGAATTGTGGGCGGTATAGGATTGGCCAAAAGCGGTTTCGGAACCGAATGTGCCTTGATAAGCGGCGAAACGGCCGGGGATATGACCCGTCATGATGCCAAGTTTGCCCGGATGGGTGTACCCCGTATCACGCGCACCCTTATGCGAAGTTATGCTCCCCTTATCGGTATTGCCACCCATTGGATCGTGATGTTGGGTTTTATACTTCTGGCTTGGGTGATTTGGGATGTTCCACCCGCCTTTTCCGGAAAGGTTAAATATTCGCTTACTTATGGAAACTTTATAGGCGGCCTGCTCTTGGGTATGGGAGCCGTCCTTCTTATCGGTTGCGAAATACGTTCCTATATGCGCCTGGGAATGGGGTATCTGAACACTTGGATAGGTTTTATAGGTTTTGCCGTGGGTTATTTGCCTTTTACGTTATATTACAAACAACACAAACACTTTCTTCAATCCACCGTACTGGCAGGAAAAAACGGTGCGTGGACCGACAAATACAAAGTTTATGAATTGTTTTCGGATAATGTGCATGTTCAGCAATTTATCCTTTTTTTGTGGTGGTTGCTGATTGCCGCTTTTCTGGTATGGTTAATTCGAAAAGGCACACGCAATACGGGACTTTTGCCTGACCATTTGATACATCACAGTACCGAAGAAGCCCAAATGTATATCGATCGCGAAGCGGCGGCCCATGACGGCAAGGTCAACGGTGTGGATGCACCCCGGCCGGTTCCGCCGGAAGATCGGGTGAAGGATTGAGTGGGGATTAAATAAACTCGTTTACCGGTCCTTACTTCCGGTCCTTACCTCTGGGATGGTATTGTTGCAAGGCCTCCTTGATTTGCTTGGCCGAAGTGTGCAGATAGATTTCGGTGGTGGTAATGTTTTCATGACCCAGTAACAATTGGATGCTCCTCAGGTCGGCGCCGTTTTCCAGCAAATGGGTGGCAAAACTGTGGCGAAGGGTGTGGGGACTGATGTTTTTTTCGATTCCGGCGGCACGTGCATAATTTTTAAGAAAAATAAACACCATGTTACGCGTAAGGCGGCCGCCGCGTCGATTGAGAAAAAGGATGTTTTCGGCTTCCTTTTTGGGACGGATTTTCGACCTGACATACCGAATATAACGCTCCAAAATTTTGCGCGTATAATCGCTCAACGGCACAAAACGGTGTTTGCCGCCTTTGCCTTCTACCCGGATAAAACCTTCGTCGAAATACAAATCCCCCAGCCGCAGATTCACGGTTTCCGATACCCGCAAACCGCCACCGTACATGAGTTCGATCATGGCGCGGTTGCGCTCGCCTTCGGGCGTGGAAAGATCAATAACCGATATGATACGGTCGATTTCGTCCAGGGTCAATACACGGGGAATTTTTTTGTCCAATTTGGGCGATTCCACCCAATCGGCGGGGTTATGGTCCAGATGATTTTCCAAAACCAAATAGCCGAAAAAATTGCGCAATCCCGACAACAGGCGTGCTTGCGAGCGGGGACTCAACAGGCCGGATACTTCATAGATAAATTCCTTCAAATTTTCCTTGGTCAAATCCGCCAAAACGGGCTCCCTTCCCAAACGTTCCTCCAAGAATTGTAAGAACGAACGCAAATCCCGCCGATAGGCCTCCACCGACCGGGCGGCCAGGTTTTTCTCCCAACGCAGATAGTTATAATATTCGGAAATGATATGTGAGAGTGGATTACTCAATAGCGATTTATTTGACCAAAACGAGTATTTATCATGCCAAAATAGTCATTTATCGAAAAATCTTGGAAAGTTCGAAGTTTCACTTTAATTTTATACCAAAATTAATCAAAACAAGACAACTATGAAAAAGAAACTTTTCCTGGCAGCCATAATCATGGGATTTTTCTTCGGGACCACCCATGCACAGGACTTCCGTATCGGCCTTTCACTGGCGCCGACCATTAATTTCAACAAAAGCATGGTAAAAGTGGACGGTAAATACGTTATTGCCGACTCGCTCCGCAGCGGCGGCCTCGGATTCAAAGGCGGCTTATGGGCCGACTACGGTTTTGCTGCCAATTATTACCTGCATTCCGGAATTCTGATCCACCAACGCAATTTCAAATCCGATTACAGCGATCTGAAAATCACCACGGTGGAAATTCCCCTGGCCTTGAAAATGCGTACCAACGAAGTGGCCGACAACATCCGTATCCTGGGCTTCTTCGGTGCCACGCTGGACTTCAACGTTTCGGCCAAAGCCGGTAATGTGATTGTCAACGATCAAATTAATAAATTGGGAACCTCGCTCATCTTCGGAGCCGGTGCCGAATACAACGTGGGCTTCGGCAATATCAACCTGGGATTGAGCTACCACCTGGGTATGACCGATGTGATGAGTGCCAAAGAATTCCGTACCATTCCGCGACATCTTTCCATCGATTTGGCCTTCTATTTCAACTAACCGGGGCTTGTTTCCCCGTAAACGCATTCAGGCGCTTTGCTTCCGGGCAAGGCGCTTTTTTGTTACCTAACTTAGTAATATAATATGGAATGGAAAGGACGAACAAATCTCTTTTATACGGATTTAGGATTTGGGACTTGGGATTTAGGATGTGTCATTCCGGGGAAAGCGACGACGCCAGGAGGAGTTACGAGGAATCTCCATTATCAATAATCCCGGTGGGACAGAGATTCCTCCTCCCGTTGGTCGTCGGAATGACAAACTCCCTTCGGTCATCAGAATGACAATCGTATTTCATTCCAAGGTAAGCTCAGCGACGACATATCCACCTCAGGCATTAAAGACGGAGATTGCTTTGCTTCCCTTCGTACCGCTCGCAATGGATTCTCCGGTCATCCGTCCAAAAACGATTCAATATCCAATAATAAAGGGACAAGGCAAAAGATGAAAGGTTAAAGTGCGGCGAAGCCGCAAACCGATTTAATCCGCCTGAGGCGGACACGGCGATTTAACGATTGCACAATTTAACAGAAAAAACGTTTCCCGTGTTTCGAAAATACACCGGTCATCCGTCATCGGTCATCCGTCAATATTATCG
>JAADEB010000069.1 GCA_013153655.1 Chlorobiota bacterium | reverse complement strand
TTTGACCTTGCTCCTTGGACCTCAAATTCACGTTTCCCGTTCTCCGTTTCACGTGTTCCGAAAAAGCACCGGTCACCGGTCATCGGTCATCGGTCATGTTTGTTAAACCGTTGAACCGTGCAATCGTTAAATCGATAGCGGCTTTAAGATTTGGGCATTGGAATTTGGCTTTCATTGTTCACTCCTTCACTCCTTCACTCTTTTATTAAAAAAAACGTTTACCGTTTTCCGTGCTACGTTCTCCGAAACTTTCGTTAGTGTAGTTTGCGCCTATTCTTATCAGAAAATCATTAAACCGGTAACTTATGACCGCTCGATCGATTTATTTGGAGCAAAGACATCAAAGATTCCAATAGGCGCCTAGCGCCAGGTATTGGCCGTGTGAACGGCTTATATCCGCCAAGCCTGCAAGATTGTCGGCCCACACATACATGTTTAACGGTCCCAAGCGCCAACCGCCCCCCAAGCCTACGCGAAAAACATTAAAGGTATCGGAGGCCAATGACACGCGCAAATAAGAGCCGGGCGCCCAAAAATACTGACCGTAAACGCCCAAGCCTGCATATAAGCGCCCCATGAGGTTCTGGTAAAAGGCCACCGCCCCCACATACGAGTCGGGACAAGCTTGTTGGGCCCTTCCTTCACGCCCGGGATGATAGCAGGCAATGGTACCGGGCTTGCCTTTAAACCGGCGCTCCAGGGAGGTGTAAACTTTGAAAGGTCGCCAGCGGTAAAATACGCGCGTATGAATTTCGGAAGGCAAATATTTATTAAATTCTTCCTTTACGTCGCCCCAATATTCCTGCGGATCCTTCGGAAAACGTATATAGACGCCTTCGTAACTGTAATTGCCGCGCATACGAAAACTCAAATTGTCGTCGGCATAGCGGATAATCCCGAAATCCTCCACGCCGGCCGCCCATGTATAACGGCCTTTCCATACTTTCTCAAAGCCCACGTCCAATCCGGCGCCCCAATTGTTGGTGCCTTCAAAACGCCGCATAAAATCGCGCACTACCGTGGCCGAATCCATACCTTCCTGGCCCAATTTGTCTTCGAAAACCAGGTGACTGAGGCCCGAACTGGTGATTTTCAGGTCGATGTGGTCGAACATGTGGCGGTAATAATTATTTCGCCCCGGTTTTTGATAAATTTTTCCTTGATTGCCCGTGGACGAAAACGAACCGGCACTGTTGTAAATTTTCAGCTGATAGCCCCAACGCCCTCCGCCGGGCAACGAACGGCTCATTCCGAAATAAATAACGTGCAGGGCCTCGAAATTAAAATTTATATCGCTCAGGTCCAAAACAAAATTATCGCGATTATTGCCGTAAACCAGGAATTCATACAAACTTACCGGATGAAAATACCAAGATTGCCATTGCGTATAAATACCGGCCCGGAACACTTTATCGTCCTTTCGGATGCCTAGGGCCAAAGCTTGTAATTTGGCTTCGGAGATAACTCCCTGGCGGCTATTCATTTGTTTTAGCGCTTCGCGCCATTTAAGGTTAAAATCGCGACCGTCGGCCCCGAAAAGGTCCCATAAGGTGGGGCCCGAAAGACCGAATTGTATCTGTCCCTGCGGCACAAAAGGGGTGACCCAATAAGCCTCCCCTTCCATAGGCATGGAAGCCGACGAAAACACCGCCAGCGGATTACCGTAATTGCGATAAAGCAACGGTTCGAATTGCGCCCGGCTGCCCATCGCCCACACAATTGTCATCCACCACAATAAAACCCACTTGCTCCTGCTCATTTCTCTTACCTTCTCATTGAATCACCATAAAAAAATCGCCCTTGGACCGGATGGTCAAATAGCCGGGAGCCCGGCGAATGTCCGTCGAATCCAAACGGCTAAGACGCAAATGCAAACGCCTGGTCAAAACAATATCGGGATGTTCTTCTTTATTGATTTCAATAACAAATTCCTCGTGCGAAGGCGAGTTCTCCGAGGCCGCCCGGATGATGCCGCTTTCGGCCTGTCGAACCGTATTATAACCGTCCAAAAACTCAACCTCGAATTCAAAAGAAGCCGGAAAAGGATTGGTCACATCAAAATAAATCAACATGCGTTTCAGCCCGTCACGAACGACCCGGTTGGTGAAAATCTCGAAAGGAATGGTGTCGTGCACTTCCATCACCGGTACCGAACCTTCGTAAAAATCGGATCCCGCCAAATAGGAATAAAATAAATCAATGGTCCAAACCGGTTCGGCTTTGAAATCCTTAACTTGACCGAAATCCAATGGTTTCATGCACCCGCCCACCAACCAAACGAGCACCATCCATACCAATCCTCTCCTCATCAAATTTCCTTAAATTTACAGGTGACAAAATTACGACATTTTTCATGAATTCACAGCCTTTCAAAGAGAAGTCCCCCCTGATTATCATTACTTTAACCTTTATTGGTGTATATTTAATACTTTTCATTTTATATCAAACAGTTTTACTATTATCCCATCCCGACTTTTTCAGTATTCTAACAGTCAGGGCGGTAAACGGGCTTTTTCATCTAACGGGCTTCCCCACCACCTGGCAAGTCGTGGGCGCACAAGGCGATCATTTGGCCGTTTTCCTCGACGATCGATGGATTGTGAACATAGTGGAAGGTTGCAACGGGATGAGCATCATTATCCTTTTTATCGCGTTTGTGTGGGCCCTGCCGGGAGGTTGGACGGAAAAACTGCGCTTTTCGGTTGCGGGGGTGACATTGATTTGGATCATCAATGTGGTGCGTATTTGGATTTTGGGCCTGGTATATGCCTACCGGCCGCAATGGTTCGACCTGATGCACCGCGTTATTTTTCCGGGCATGCTCTATGGAACGGTAATCCTGCTATGGATTTATTGGGCGCGCCGCGTCAAACGCCGGTGGCAAGGCTAAAACGCATGTAGGTAATTTTTTTGCCCTCGGCCAACCATTTTTGTTCGTAAAAGGTTTGAATGCCCGTGGCTTCGGCCGGTGCCTCGGGATTGTGGTATATGTCGTGATGGGCATAATGAATGGGATAGCCCAAACCTTGCAGGACGCCTTGCGTGTAGCCGAAAAGAAATTCGCTGTCGGTTTTGAGGTGCACCGGGCCGCCGGGCTTGAGGATGCGGCGGTATTTTTCCAGAAAAGCGGGATGGGTCAGGCGATGCTTGGCCCTTTTGAATTTAAGCTGCGGATCGGGAAAGGTAATCCATATTT
>JAADEB010000048.1 GCA_013153655.1 Chlorobiota bacterium | reverse complement strand
CTTCCGATTGGATATCGCCCAATTGGCAATCCGGTAGTTTTTATTCCATTAACGGCTATTATTATGAATGGAATATCGAGGCATTGACCAAAGAAATTTTGGACAAGGGTGTGATTTTGGTGTATTTCAAAAACTGGAATGACGAAGTTTTTCAATTGCCTATGGTGGCCGAAGACGGAATTCAAGCATTGGATTATACGGCCCATGTAGGCAAAATTTTCCTTTGGTATTATTGGTTGCAAGGCACGCCCAACCAACCGCCCCATTCCTCCAGTCAATTCCGTTATGTTCTCATTCCTTCGCAATCGGCCGAAAGACCGGTGAATAATACCCGTGATCTGAAGGCTTATTTAGCCGAACACGGAGTAGATATTCATAACTATCGGCAAGTATGTGCATTTTACGGATTAACTCCTTAAGGGGAAAAAATCTAACGTTTTTTCCGCCCGCCAAGGGCGGATTTTTTTTGCTTATGGGGATTTGATAAGTGCCTGGATATCAAAAAATTAGTTAATAAAATTAAAAAATACGAATTATTTCACCTATAAGGGTGATAAAAATCGTACCTAAAAAACCAAAAATTTCTGTATCTCTCGTTAGATTTGAACTATCAAAAACCATTTAAATTTTTTGCTATGAAAACCAAATTCTTTTCCCGAGCCATCCTGATGTTGTTATTCTTGGGTGCTTTGGCGGCCTGTCAAGGTCCCGAAGGTCCTCAAGGTCCGCAAGGCCCTCCCGGTCCGCAAGGTCCTCAAGGTCCGCAAGGTCCCGCCGGTAATGCCAATGTGATTTCCTCCGAATGGATAACGCCCAACTGGCAAAGCGGCAGTTTTTACGGCTGGTCTTGTTATTATGAGGACTGGCAGGTCGATGCCCTTAATCAAGATGTGTATGATAACGGCGTTGTTATAGTTTATTGGAAAAACTATCGAAATCAGGTCTTTAAATTACCTTTCGAAATCGAGAACCGTGATTATTTCACCTATGTGTATGAGTTGAATAAAATTAAAGTGCTTTATTATAATTTAGACGGACATTCGGTGTCGCGGCCTCCTGCCAGCAATAAGTTCCGCTACGTGATCATTCCGCAAGGAACCGGTTCGCGCCCGGCCAATGCTGCCGAGGTGGAACAAATGTTGGCGCGCCGGGGCGTGGATATCAACAACTATTATCAAGTATGCGCCTATTTCGGTCTTGAACCGTGATGGAGGGTTTAAGTGTTTCCCGTTAAAAGGGCATTCCGGCCTTCGGGGCCGGAATGCTTATTTTTTGGTGGGATTGATGCCGAAGGATTCGGCGATTCGCCTGGCTTCGGGCGCCCATTTTTTGAGGTTGGCCATGCGGCGTTCGTGCGAAGGGTGGGTGCTGAGAAATTCTGGGGGCTGTTGGCCGCCCATTCGGGCCATTTTTACCCATACTCGCATGGCCGACATGGGATCATAACCGGCCAAGGCCATCAGAATCTGCCCGATTTTGTCCGCTTCGGATTCATGTTTGCGACTGTACGGAAGGATAATGCCCAAAGAGCTGCCGTAGCCGTAGATGGCCAGCCATTTTTCCTGTTCTTCGCGGGGGGCGTTGGCGGTGGCCAGCATGGTTAAAATAGCGCCCAGGTTTTGGGCATACATTTGGCTCATACGTTCGGCCCCGTGATTGGCCAGGGCATGGGCGATTTCATGCCCCATTACCGCGGCTATTTCGCCGTCGGTTTGGGTTACGTCCAAAAGGCCTTCGAAATATACCACCTTGCCGCCGGGCATACAAAAGGCGTTTTTGGTGGAATCTTTCACCAGGTTGAATTCCCATTGATAGCCTTTCAGGTCGTCGTCCCAACCTTTGGAATGATAGTACATTTCCACGGCTTTCACCAGCCGTTTGCCGATACGGCGAATGCGTTCCTGTTGGGTCTTGTTGTCCGAAACGGGATGTTCGTTCAAAAACTGGCGGTATTGCGTAAACGAAGCCGGAAAAATCTGGCTGTTGGGAATAAAATTAAATTGTTTCCGTCCGGTTACATGAACGGTTTTGCAGCCGCTTAGGCCGGCTAGCATGAACAAAAGGAGAAACCATTTTTTCATGGCGACAGTTTTTTCTTTTATCGGAAATTATTTGCGTCGTTTGCGTTTATGCCGTTTTCGCGTCCGGCGCCGTTTTTTGTATTTCGCATCCATTTTAGCCCGTTGTTTGGCCGCCTGTTTGCGTTGTTTTTTTAGCAATTCTTCGGCCCGGCGGCGGGCTTTTTCTTCCATTTCACGCCGTTTGAGCACCTCTTTGCTATGAACCTGGCCCGGACATTCGGCTCCCGCCCGCGGATTGTTGGGTTTGTGCAAATACCAGCTTATGCGCAATCCTATGTAGCTTCCTTTTTGGGCGAAAGCGCCCCAGAAAACGCCTTTGTTTAAATGTTGCGCAAAATACATGCCATTGTAATAAGTGCGCAGGCTGTGGCGATAGATCAAATCGGTTTCCCATAAAAGCCATTTAAACCGATAGTACCAGCCCAGGGCAATATACGGATCGGCATGAAAGTAGCGGTGGTTGTCCCGGTAATTCCATTGAAAATAAGGTTCGAATACCCGGATGTACGGTCCCGGTTCGTCCTCGCCGGCCGAGAAAGATTCGGGCCGGTGGTAGGGCGCATAAAACATTTCGAAAGTTTGTTGGGGGACATAGCCCAAATCCATGCCCAGGCGCACCAGCCCCGTGTAACGCGAAGCGGTATGCAGGCGGTATTCCACCCCCAACGGCAGGCGAAAAGCCCAGGGAGCCATGTGTTTGGGGGCGCGAAAATAAAGGGCCGTATCGTGCGGTGTTTCTTCGGCGGCCACGCGGAGTTCGGTGGCATCTATAGGAATGCGTTCGGCCAATGCTTCGATTTTCAGGCCCCAGTGGCGCGTCCATTTCCAGTAAAACACCAGTCCCGCTTCGAAACCGGTTAGGGCCGGAAAACGTTGGTTAACCGTAGCGGGCAAAGGGGCTTCGCGCGGAAAAATATACGAACGTTCTTCCTGCATGGGCAAATGCGGATCGTAAACCAATCGCGGATAAGCTTGATAGCTGACAAATGGATAGGAATTGACCGAAAAACTTACGCCCCAGGCATAATAGCTGTCGGTCTCGTCGATTTCTTGCAGTTTGCTAAAAAATTGTGCTTGGATCGACACCATCCACACTGCTCCGAGCAATGCCGTAACGAAGCCCTTTTTCATGAGGTAAAAATACTTAAATTTTTGTTACTGACCGGATTCGGCCGGTTGTTCTCCCGTTTGTTGTTCGGCTTTTTGTATGGGCTTGTTGAGCTTGATGGAAATTTTGATAATCCGTCTGAAACTCTCGATCAAGTCCCTTGTTTCGTTGAGGATACTCATAAAGAAGGCCGAAT
>JAADEB010000085.1 GCA_013153655.1 Chlorobiota bacterium | reverse complement strand
CCATTCAATCTCTTCCAATTTATAAGTAGTCTCCTTCACCTTGCCGTTTCGGATAACCAGCATTCGCCGGCCGGGCAAAAAATGCAGCTGTTCTTTCTTTCCTTTGAGCGAAGTGCCCTCGTCACCTTCCACATAACTTTCGTAATGCTCCCACTTTCCCAAAAGTCTTTTCTCGAAACGATCGATGAGGGAAATGTTTACGGATTTCTTTTTTCCCGCCGTATCCATAATTTTGTTAGAATACCCGGAATCGGAAGGGAATAAATGGTTCGTATCCGTATCCGAATGTACGGTTTCCTTAACACCCTTTGGGATTAACGGTCTCCCTTGGAGTGTATTCTTACCTTTATTTTCCGTACAACTTTGCCATATTACCAAACCGAGAATGAAAATTAAGAATTTTATTTTCATAAATATATTTTTAAACATGCATTAATCCACCAATCTTCACTCCAAAACATCCTCCACCCGCCAATGGTGCCGCTTCCAAAAACGTTCTTTCCGTTTCCACGCAAATATATGTGATATTTTGAGGCCAAAGGGCAACGTGTGATTACTACAATAAGATCAATAGAAAGCTAATGGCTAATGACTAACTGATAATGGCTTAAAGCTATCTATTTAACTTTTCAACAATTCAACAGTACTCCCCGGTTCAACGATTGCCCGATTTAACGGTTTAACAAAAAAAAACACCCTATCTTTGCATCTGTCAAATCTCAAAACTATGTACCGGACACACACTTGCGGCGAACTCCGCCTCGACCATAAAGGACAACAGGTAACCCTCAGCGGCTGGGTCCAACGCATCCGCGATCTGGGTGCCGTCATTTTCGTGGATCTTCGCGACCGCTACGGCATCACCCAACTGGCTTTCTACGACGACAATCCCGACCTCATGCAGCAAGCCCGCCATCTGGGACGCGAATTCGTCATCCAAGCCCAAGGCCAAGTGGTGGAACGCGAAAGCAAAAACCCCAAACTTCCCACCGGCGATATTGAAATCCGCGTGGACAAGCTCCGCATCCTCAACGCCTCCAAAGTGCCGCCCTTCACCATCGAAGATCAAACCGACGGCGGCGAAGAAATCCGCGCCCGCTTCCGCTACCTGGATATCCGCCGCAACCCGCTCAAAAACAACCTGATTTTCCGTTCGCAAGTTACCCAAGCCGTCCGCAATTATCTCACCGAACAAGGCTTTATCGACATCGAAACGCCCTACCTGATCAAATCCACCCCCGAAGGCGCCCGCGACTTCGTGGTGCCTTCGCGCCTCCATCCCGGCCAATTCTACGCCTTGCCCCAATCGCCCCAAACCTTCAAACAACTGCTCATGGTGGCCGGCATGGACAAATACATGCAAATCGTCAAGTGCTTCCGCGACGAAGACCTCCGCGCCGACCGCCAACCCGAATTTACCCAAATCGACTGCGAAATGTCGTTCGTGGAACAGGAAGACATACTCCGCACCTTCGAAGGCTTGCTACAACATTTATTGAAGCAATTCCACGGCATCGAACCCCAAGCCTTTCCTCGTATGAGCTACGCCGAAGCCATGGAACGCTACGGGTCCGACAAACCCGATATCCGTTTCGGCATGAAACTCGGCGACATCACCTCCTTGGTCAAAGACAAGGACTTCAAGGTGTTTGCCGCCAACGAATACACCGCCGGCATCGCCGTACCCGGAGCCGCCGGCTACTCGCGCAAGCAAATCGACGAAATCACCAAATGGGTCCAACGCCCCCAAGTGGGTGCCAAAGGCCTGGTGTGGGTCAAATACAACGAAGACGGCAGTTTCAAATCCTCGGTGGACAAATTTTTCGGTGAAGACGACTTCCGCCTGTGGTCCGAAAAAACCAACGCCCGCCCCGGTGACCTCATGCTCATCCTGTCCGGTCCCAAAGACGCCACGCAAAAACAACTCGGCGTTCTCCGTATGGAAATGGCCAACCGTCTGGGTCTGCGCAAGCCGGATGAATTCGCCCCCCTCTGGGTTACGGATTTCCCCTTGCTGGAATGGGATGAAGAAACCGGCCGCTACCACGCCATGCACCATCCCTTTACCTCGCCCAAGCCCGAAGATATTCACCTCCTGGACACCGACCCCGGCCGCGTACGCGCCAACGCCTACGACCTGGTGCTCAACGGCAACGAAATCGGTGGCGGCTCCATCCGTATCCACGACCGCGACCTCCAAAAGAAAATGTTCCGTCTCCTCGGTTTCAGCGACGAGGAAGCCCAACGCCAATTCGGCTTCCTCATGAACGCCTTCGAGTACGGCGCTCCGCCCCACGGCGGCATCGCCTTGGGATTGGACCGTCTGGTGGCCATCCTGGCCGGTGAGGAAAGCATCCGCGATTTTATCGCCTTCCCCAAAAACAACGCCGGCCGCGACGTCATGATCGACGCCCCCGACCGCATCTCCGACGAGCAACTCAAAGAACTCCACCTCAAACTCGACCTGGACGACGAAGACTAACCCGTCCTACGGCCTTTATCTTTTCGGATAAAAATTTTTAGGGTGCCTTCCCGCATGGAAGAGCTATTGGCATTTAGCCGTTTGTTATCAGAACTACTACTGCAAACATTGTAGTAGTTGCCCATACAAGATAATGCTAATCACCGCATGGTAAACAGAACAAAGCGAAGCCCGAATGTGATTTGATTCAAAGCAGCGAATTAAAGATGCTTTATTAATCAAAATCCAGAGGACTAAACAATTTCATATATTCTTCAAAAACATATAGCCTCCTGCGTTTTCCCCCTGTAAATTCTTTGATAATATGGAGTTTTTCAAAGGTATTGATCAATTTATATGCCGTAGCCATGGACAATGTCAATGCTTCGTCAACCATTGCCGCATTAAAAATGGGATGTTGATAGATATACTCTAATAATTTTCGCGCATTCCCTTGCTGGCGAGCTTGTAATGTGCTCAATTTTTCATCCAAATCTTTTTGCAACTGCAAGGTCTTGTTGAAAATTTGTACACCTTGTTTGGCTGTTTCTATAACGCCTGTCAGAAAAAATTTAAACCATTGCCCCAAGTCATTATGTGTTCTCACTCGCATCAATTTGTCATAATATAACTGCCGGTGTTGCTCAAAAAAATCCGGTAAGTACAAAATAGGACGCCTGAGAATTTTTTTATCTACTAAATATAATGTAATGATTAACCGGCCGACCCGTCCGTTTCCGTCCAAAAAGGATGGATGGTTTCAAATTGATAATGAATCAAAGCTATTTTGAGTAAATCAGGTAGCGGATTATCTGTATTATGAGCAAATTTTTCCAAATCCGACATAAGGCGTGGCACCTCATGATGCGGAGGCGGAATAAACATGGCATCTTTCAATGTGGCTCCGCCAATCCAATTTTGACTGCGACGATATTCTCCCGGCATTTT
>JAADEB010000042.1 GCA_013153655.1 Chlorobiota bacterium | reverse complement strand
CCGGCTCTTCCGAAAACTCGTCTTCAAAAATCATCCGCACCGAAGGCGTATAAGTGTCTTCATATTGCCCCGTCTTGGCCGAATGATAAAAAAGCACCAAGAAAATCAAGGCGATGATCAAACTGAAAAATATGGTCAAATAAAGTGCCAGCAAAATTTTTTCTTTTTGGAAAAAACTTGTATCCCGGCAAATATATAAAAAATTATCTTTATTATTTTTAGGTAGTTATTTTTTTGAAAAATTTACAATTATCCTACCATTTTGTTTTATTCACAATATAAGTTACGTAAATTTACATATTCCGCATATAAAAGATTCTATATATTATTTATATGAATCTTTTAAAAAGCACACAGGGTTTTAAACAAATAAATTATTGGCCGTAAACATTATGGCATACAGATACACAATGAATTAAAGATTTAAGTTAGGCGCCCGCGTATTATTTTGCGGGATAGGTAACGGCATTGACAAAATCCAACACCTTTTTACTTTCCGGCACTTTCATTCCTTTGAAAGGCGTGTGTGCCACCAGAAAAGCGATGATGTCGGCTTTGTCCAAAGCTTCGCCGGCCGTCACCAATTGAAATTCCTCATACCGGTCGCCTTCCAGATTGGGTTCCACGGCCACCACGTCCAAACCTTGTGCTTTCAGCATACGTGCCAAGGCCAAAGCCGGCGATTCGCGCAAATCGTCTATATCGGGTTTGAAAGCCAATCCCATGGCGGCAATCAAAGGTTTACGACCGTGTTCTTTCTCGAATTCCAAAGCGGCGTTTTTGACCTTTTCGGCGGCCCAAAGGGTTTTGTAATTGTTGATTTCGCGTGCCGTACGAATCAAACGTGCTTCGTCGGAATAGTCGTGAACGATAAACCAAGGATCAATGGCGATACAATGTCCGCCCACGCCGGTTCCGGGTCGAAGAATGTTGACCCGAGGATGTTTGTTGGCCAAATCGATCAATTCCCACACATTGATGCCCGCCTTGTCGCTGATGAGCGAAAGTTCGTTGGCAAAGGCGATTTGAACGTCGCGCGAAGCGTTTTCCACCAATTTGACCATTTCGGCCGTACGTGCATTGGTGGGATACAGTTCGGCTTTTACGAAATGCCGGTAAAAATCGATGGCCCGCCGTGTGGATTCCTCATCGATGCCGCCGATGGCGCGGTCGTTGTGTTGAAGTTCATACAATACCCGTCCGGGCAAAACGCGTTCCGGGCAATAGGCCATATGAAAATCACCTTCCAAATCGGGACGTAATTCATTAAGCAAAGCATGCATTTTTTCCGTTGTCCCCACCGGCGAAGTGGATTCGATGATCACCAAGTTGCCGCGACGCAATTTGGGTGCCACATTTCTAACGGCACTTTCCACATAACTCAGGTCGGGCACATGTTCCTCGCCCCGCGAAGGAGTGGGTACGGCCACCACAAACACATCGCCTTCGGGCATCTCGGTGGTGGCTTCCAAATAGCCTTCCTCCACCATCCGCTTCACCAAACCGGCCAAATCGGGTTCCACGATATGAATTTTTCCTTGATTGATGGTTTCCACCACTCCGGGATTCACATCCACGCCCTTTACATGAAGTCCGCGGGATGCCACCAAGGCGGCCGTGGGCAATCCGATATAGCCCAAACCTACCATGACCACTACGGGTTTATCTTGTTTCATCATTTATAATTTTTTTTTGAAATATGCCAAAATCCGTTCCGAAGCCTTGCCGTCGCCATAAGGATTATGCGCTTTTTTCATACGTTGATACAAATCGCCTTCACGCAACAATTCGTCGGTATAGCCGGTGATTTTTTCCGGATCGGTACCCACCAAAATCACGGTTCCGGCTTCCACGGCCTCGGGACGCTCGGTGGTTTCGCGCATCACCAACACGGGTTTTCCCAACGAAGGCGCTTCTTCCTGAATACCGCCGCTGTCCGTGATGATCATAAAACTGCGATCCATGAGCCATACAAAGGCCGGATAGGCCAAAGGTTCAATAAGCTTGATATTGTCCACTCCTCCCAAGATATCGAAAACGGGTTTGCGCACATTGGGATTCAGGTGAACGGGATAAACGATTTGGGCTTCCGGATGCTCGCTTGCTATTTGCTTCAAGGCGCGACAAATCTGCAAAAAACCTTCGCCGAAATTCTCCCGGCGATGACCGGTAACCAAAATCAATTTTTTTCCGGGATCAATCACTTCGTTTTGCAAATACCGTATTTCATCATCGGTATAATTTTTCAATTTTTCGCGGGCCCACATCAGGCTGTCGATCACCGTGTTGCCCGTGACGCGTATTTGCTCTTCGGGAACGGCTTCGCGAAGAAGATTTTCACGGGCCTTTTGCGTGGGGGCAAAATGAATGTCGGTAAGCCGTCCGGTAAGTTGGCGGTTCATTTCTTCGGGGAAGGGCGCCCATTTGTTGTAGGTACGCAATCCCGCTTCCACATGCCCCACCTTGATGCGCCGGTAAAAGGCGGCCAATGCACTCACGAAGGTGGTAGTGGTGTCGCCGTGTACCAAAATATAATCCGGACGGAAGTCCGTTAGTACTTGGTCGATGTTCAATAAAATATCCGAAGTCAGGCCTTGCAGGGTTTGGTTGTGCTTCATCAGGTTGAGGTCGTAATCGGGTTTAAGCTCGAAAAAGTCCAAAACCTGATCCAGCATTTCGCGGTGTTGGGCCGTCACACAAACCTTGTGGTCGATGGCGGGGTCGTCATACAACACACGCGCCACCGGAGCCATTTTGATGGCCTCGGGGCGCGTGCCGAATACGGTAAGTATTTTCATAAGGGGATTTTAAAAAATCAGAGCTTTTGCTTCTCCATTTTTACCTGATAGGCTTCGATAACGTCGCCTTCTTTTATGTTGTTGAAGTTTTTGATAGTCAAACCGCATTCATATCCTTTCGATACTTCCTTCACATCGTCCTTGTAGCGTTTGAGCGAGCTCAATTCGCCGTCGTGGATAACGATGCCGTCGCGAATGACGCGTACGCGGGACTTGTTGTAAATTTTTCCGGAAGTAACCATACATCCGGCCACCGTTCCCACTTTGGATATTTTGAAGGTTTGGCGCACTTCGGCGGTTCCGGTAACCTCTTCGCGTTCCACGGGCGAGAGCATATTTTCCAGCGCGGCCTTCACGTCGTCGATCACTTCGTAGATGATGGAGTAGGTCTTGATCTGAACGCCTTCTTCCTGTGCCAGTTGGGCGGCTTTGCCGGAAGGACGGACATTGAACCCGATGATAATGGCATCCGAGGCGGCGGCCAGGTTTACGTCGGCTTCGGTAATTTGACCCACGCCTTTGTGGATGATGCGTACTTCCACTTTTTCGTTGGAAAGTTTCACCAATGCATCCGACAAGGCTTCCACCGAACCGTCCACATCTCCTTTGATAATCAGGTTCAATTCCTTGAATTCACCCAACTGCAAGCGGCGTCCGATTTCGTCCAGCGTAATGTGACGGCGGGCGCGCAACTGTTGTTCACGATAGATTTGATCACGTTTTTGGGCGATTTTTTTGGCTTCTTTTTCGTCGGCATAAACCTTGAATTTGTCGCCGGCGCGGGGCGCTCCGTCCAAACCGATGATTTGCACGGGCATGGAAGGTCCGGCTTCCTTAATACGGTTGCCGCGTTCGTCGTACATGGCGCGTACCTTACCGTGATTGCGGCCGGCCACCACATAATCGCCTATGCGCAGGGTGCCGTTTTGGACCAGAATATTGGCCGTGTAGCCTTTCCCTTTTTCCAGAGAGGCTTCCAGCACGGTACCCGAAGCCAAACGTTTGGGATTGGCTTTCAGTTCCATAAGTTCGGCGCGGGTAAGGATTTCTTCCAACAAATCGTCCACGCCTTGACCGGTTTTGGCCGAAATGTCTTTGGATTGGTATTCGCCGCCCCATTCTTCCACCAGCAGGTTCATTTGGGCCAGTTTGTTCTTGATTTTTTCGGGATCGGCGGTGGGTTTATCCACTTTATTTATGGCAAAGATTATGGGTACTCCGGCGGCCTTGGCGTGGTTGATGGCTTCCTTGGTCTGGGGCATGATGTCGTCGTCGGCGGCAATCACAATCACGGCAATATCCGTTACCTGCGTACCGCGCGCACGCATGGCCGTAAAGGCTTCGTGACCGGGCGTATCGAGGAAGGTAATGCGTTGACCGTCGGGCAAAGTCACGTTGTAGGCGCCGATATGCTGGGTGATGCCTCCGGCTTCGCCGGCCACCACGTTGGTGTTGCGAATATAGTCGAGCAAGGAGGTTTTACCGTGGTCCACATGACCCATGATGGTAACCACGGGCGGACGTTGTTCCAAATCCTCGGGGTTGTCCGCCGTTTCCTCTTCCACATCGTCCACTTCCTCCACATCGGCAAATTCCACTTCGTAGCCGAATTCTTCGGCCAGCAGTTCGATGGTTTCTTTGTCGAGGCGTTGGTTTACGGTGGTGATCATACCCAATTCTTCGAAAGCCTTGGCAATGATTTCGGTGGGATCCACGTTCATCAGGCCGGCCAATTCGCTGACGGTGGCAAACTCGGCCACGCGCAAGGTACGTTCCTCGCGTTCCTGTTCGGCCAGGAGCTTGGCCAGTTTCTCACGCTTACGTTCGCGTTTGAGGCGTTTGGCTTTTTTCTTGGTACCTTCCTTGGCTTGCAGGCGTTCCCAGCGCTCTTGAAGTTCCTTTTTGATTTTGGCGTCGATGGCTTCCTGATCCAGGTTTTTCTTGGCTTTGTCGGCCGTGGCACCCGGTTTGGTACGCAGCACTTTTTTGCGGCGTTTCTTTTTGGGTTTATTGGCGGCCTTGGCCTCTTCGGCTTTTTTGCGCTCGGCTTTGGTTTTTTTCTTGGGTCGGGTGGTAGGATCAAGTTTGTCCAAATCAATCTTTTCGCCGGTAAAATTCAATTTGAGCTCCGCCGGTTTTTTGGTCTCGATATGGGTGGGTTCGGAAGGTTTTTCCTCGGCGGGCGCTTCCTTCGCTTCGGGTTGGGGAGCCGGTTCTTTTTCCGCTTCGGGTTCTTCGACTTCCGGATGTACGGTTTCGGCCGCCGCCTCTTGTGGTTCGGGTGCAGGTTTTTCTTCCGGAGCCGGTTCGGCCGGTGTTTCTTCTACCGGTTTTTGTGCTTCGGGTGCGGGTTCCGGAGCTTTGTCCACCGGTTTTTCGGCTTTGGGTTTTTCCGGTTCTTCGGCTTTGGCGGCTTTTTTCTTTTTCTTCTTATCCTTGTCCAAATCTACTTTCCCTACGATTTTGGGACCTTTGATTATCGGTTCTTCGGGTTCTGCTTTTTGTTCCGTTTCGGCGGATGCGGATTCGGTTTTTTCCGGAGCCGGTTCGGCGGACACCTTTTCTTCGGTGGGAGCGGGTTCTTCCTTAGGGAAATATTTGGCACGAATACGACCGTCGGTATCGTATTTTTCCAATAGAATTTCCAGGATTTCCCCTTCCAGTTTTGTGGTGGGTTTCAATTTGATATCTTCGTAACCCTTTTCCTTCAAATAGGCTTCCCCGGCATGTACACCTATTTTGAGTTCTTTTACAAAGAGATCGCGTGCTGTTAGTTTCTTTGCCATTGACGCTTAGTATTTGTTTTTTATAAAAATTTAATCCGGCTGTTAATATAGGTTATTCTTTACTGATTTCAATAAAATTCTTTTCGTAAAATGTCCATCACTTCCTCGATGGTCTTTCGTTCCAATCCTGTTTTTTTCACCAGGTAATCCACATCGTGTTCCAAAACGCTTTTGGCATAATCCAAACCGATTTTTTGGAAAGCTTCGATGATGTAAGGATCGATTTCGTCTTCAAATTCGCTCAGTTCGATGTCTTCTTCGGCATTTTCTTCGAAACGTTTGATGTTGATATCCCAACCCGTAAGCATGGAAGCCAGGTTTACGTTGACCCCGTTTTTGCCGATGGCTTTGGAGATGTCGTCGGGTTTGACGTACACGTCGGCTTCTTTTTTCTTGACGATGTTGCCTTCTTTGTCCTCCTCTTCGGTTTCGAATAGGTAGATTTTTACCACTTTGGCCGGTGCCAGGGCACGTTGGATAAAGAGTTCGGTATTGTCGGTGTAGTTAATCACATCGATATTTTCGTTACGCAATTCGCGTACAATACCGTGGATACGCGAACCCTTGATACCCACACAGGCACCTACGGGGTCGATACGGTCGTCGTAGGTGCTGACGGCCACTTTGGCCTTTACCCCGGGAATGCGGGCAATGCGGTTGATGGTAATCAGGCTGTCGGCGATTTCGGGAATTTCCTGTTCGAACAATTTTTCCAGAAAACGGTTGTCGGTACGCGAGAGAATCACCAAAGGCTTGTTGTTGACGATATCCACCGATTTGATAACCCCTTTTACGGTGTCGTCCTTGCGGAAATTGTCTTGCGGAATTTGCTCTTCCTTGGGCATAATCAGTTCGTGGCCTTCATCGTCGATGAGATAGACGGCGTTGCGGCGCACATGGTTCACGTCGGCCGTGTAGAGTTCGCCTACGCGGTCTTTGAAGAAATCGTAAACCTGCTTGTTTTCGTATTCCGACAATTTGGCGTCGAACAACTGTTTGATACGCATGATATTGCGGCGTCCCAAATCGGTGATTTTGATTTCCTTGGAAATTTCTTCCCCCACTTCGGCATCCGGTTCGATTTGGCGGGCTTCGGAAAGGGGAATTTGACGGTTGGGGTCGTATTCTTCACCGTCGGGCACCACTTCCAGGTACACCCAAATCTCGATATCGCCGGTATCGGGGTTTACGATAACGTCGAAATTATCTTCGGGCTGTTCTTCTTCGCCTTTTTTGCGGATAAGACCCAGTTTTTTGCGCATGGTGGATTCCAAAACTTCCTGCAAAATATCGAGCAGTTCGCTATGGCTTATCATGCGCTCGGATTTGTATTCCTTAAAAGCTTCGATAAATTCTTTATTTCCCATATCTATGTAATTTTCTTAAAAAGGTAATTTTACTTTGGCTTTTTCGAAATCCGCCAGGGGGATTTCGTAACGTTTGAGCACGGTGTGCTTGCCTTTCCCCACGGGTTTGGGCTCGCGTACTTTGTTTTCCAACACCAATTTTTCGTCGTCCAAGTCCACGAGGGTGCCTTCGTAGGTTTGTCCGCCGGCCTTCACTTCCAATTTTTTTCCTTTGTTTTTGTGCAATTGGCGCGAGTCGTCGAACCAGCGGGTGATGTCGGCCGTGGACACGGTAAGGGAAAAATCTTCGGTCTCGCGGTCCATTTCATCTTCCACCTCGCGGGTGATGCGAACGCATTCACTCACGGGCACGGGTTTGTAACCGTCTATCACCACGTGAACGCTGTTGCCGGGTTGCACGTCCAAATCCAGAATAAACAATTCCGGATTGCGTGCCACACTCCGCCTGATGCTTTCTTTTATTTTGTTTTCGAATGCCATTTTTCGTTTCAATAAAAGGGGGGCTCGAAAGCCCCCGTCATATAATCCTTTAAAATCCGCTGCAAATATACGATATTTTTCGAAGAAATACAGCATAGTATTTTTGACATAAACAGGGTTGATGGTTAAGTTGTTAAACCGTGGAATCGGTGAACCGGAAAAACTTTAACTTTAACACCAACTTTAATTGTATCAAGCTGTTAGCTATTAGCCATTAGCTTTTTTGCGGATTTAGGATTTGGGATTTAGGATTTGGGATATGGGATTTGGTCTTGGGTATTTTATTCTTTAAATTTTCCATTATTAGTTCATAGTTGTTCATTATTAGTTCTTAATTCATAGTTGTTCATTGAAAAAACTCTTTCACTCCTTCACTCTTTCACTAAAAAAACCGTTTTCCGTTTACCGTTTTACATTTCCCGAAAAACATTAACCTTTGAACTTTTACCTTGGTCCTAATGTTTGAGAATTTACGGGATGACTCCTCCCCAAGTCATTTTCCGGTTATTATTCGCCCATTCTCAGGTAGCGTTCCAGGTATTCGGCGTTTTCTTTAAGTTCTTGTAAATGACGGTCTTCGGCGTGACGCGACAAGATAAAGTAATCGTAACGGCGGAGAGTTTGCAAGATTTCGTTCAGGTCGCGGGTCTGCACCTTGATATCGGCGGTTACATGATCGCGGGTTTCGTCCACCAGAAGAATTCCCAAAATCTTGCCGCCGGTGGCTTCCACCACCTGGGCCACTTGCGACACTTTGAAATCATCGGGATTACGTTGGAGGCGAATAACCACTCCGTCCTCGGCAAAAGCCTTGATTTCGCTGAGTTCTTCCAGCAAATCTTCCAACAAATAAACACCTTTGTAATGATGATCGCGATCGATCACGGGCAATATGTTGGTTTCTTCGGAAAGAAATTTGGAAAACAGACGTGTCCAATCCGTCGCATTATCCGTTACATAAATATTTTCCCAAAGATGATCCACCTGTGACAAAGTGTCAGCCGCTCCGGCCTCTTCCAAATCTTCGCAGCGAACCACCCCTTTGAAAATACCCCCGTCGGCTATGGGATAATGGGACAATAACTCCTCATAGCATTTCTGGCGCACTTCCTCCACTCGCATACGACCGGAAACCGGTTCCAAAGGATATATTTTGTTATCGCTCACTTCCGCTTATTTTTTACAAATCTACACTCCTTTGTTTGAATTACAAGAAATATGCCACAAATTTTTTTGTAACTTGACGAAAAAACCTTTCCCATGACCGATTCATCCGGCATCACGCTCCATGTGGACGGCTACGAGCTGCATATCACCCATCCGGGTAAAATCATGTTTCCCGAAACGGGCATTACCAAGATGGATTTGATCAATTATTACCTGGAAATGCGCTCCTTTATCATGTTTCATAATGAAGGCCGGCCGGTTGTCTTTGTTCGTTATCCTCATGGTTTGGGAAGTTATTCTTTTTTTCAGAAAAATCTTCCGCCCCGTGCTCCGGAATGGATGGAAACCCTGGAAGCGGGCAAGCATAAAATCACGCGCTATTTTATCCTCAATCATATCGCAGGCTTGATTTGGCTCATTCAAATGGGCACTTTGGAATTTCATGTAATGGGCACCCGCAAACCGCATCTATGGCATCCGGACTTGATGGTCTTCGACCTGGACCCGCCCGAAGGAGCTTCGTTCAGCGAAATAAGGGATTTTGCCCTTACTTTCCGATCCGTTATCGAAGAGGCCGGCTACCGGATTTATGCCAAAACATCGGGCAAAAAAGGTATCCACCTGGTATGTCCCGTCAAGCCGCAATACGAAACCGGTCAGGTATTGGCCGCCGCCCGCGATCTGGCCGAACGCATGATAGCGCGTTATCCCGGCGCCACCCTTGATGTGAGAAAAGAAAAAAGAAAAGGAAAATTTCTTATCGATATTTACCGCAACCGTGCATTCCAAACATTCAGTATGCCCTACGGCACCCGTGCCACTCCCGAAGCCGCTGTTTCCATGCCCTTGAAATGGGATGAACTTTTACGGATCAATGATCCGCATGTGTTTAATTTAAGAACGGTACCGGAATGGGTAAACAAACATGGGGATGCATGGAAAGACATCTATCAACATGCTACGGGTTTGCATACTTATCCCGGTTCTGAAAATCCGGAAAAGACCGTTTAAATTCGACTGAAATAAAAACCCGGTATATTCGTTTTATTTTGTAATTTTGGCAAGATTTTTGAGTAATACCCTATAAGAGAGTGTAATAAATTCATATAAACGATGCGCGACGATAAATTTTTTGAAGACCAAAGCCGAAAAGAAAAAGTTTTCGACACCCACCGAAAGTTGATGGAAAAATCCTGGAAACTCAAATCCATCTACGAAACCGGTATCGTACCGGATATGGCCCGTTACGAAAACGTGGAAGTGGTATTCGGTCCGCTGCGCATCTATGCCATGTACGGCAACCGCACCGACCGTTTCGATTATAAATTCATCTCACCCAAAATATTCAAGGTCTGGATCAACGACCACGACACCATTAAATGCCGCATCAAAAAACTGACGGATCACCAATTGGAATTTTACGCCGACTACAACGACGGCCATTTTATCGTGGAAATGGAACGTTAGTCCCTGTACAGCGGAAGCGTGGAACAACGCAGCAATCCTTCCTGCTTGGCGATTTCGCGGTAACCGATTTCTTCCACCGTCAAACCCTGCTCACGCAACCAACGGTTCAACCGCCGGAAATGCCGGTCCGACACCACCACGTCCGGACTGATGGAAAACACATTGGCCGACATGTCATACATCTCGTCTTTGGTGATATGGAATAAATTTTCTTCACCGAACATGTTTACCAAAAATTCATATTGTTCCGGCACCAGGAAACCTTCTTTGTGGATAATGGCTTTGCCGCGACCTACGGGCTGGAATACGCAATCGAGGTGAAGGGCATTTTCACGCGGGTCGGTATTGGATTTTTTCAGGTCGAAAGCCACCACTTTCTTTTGCGGAAAAACGGATTGGAGCCATTCCACCGCTTTGTCGTTGGTACGGGCCGTAATGATTTCGGGATAATCCGGACGGCGGTAAGTGCCTACGAATATATAATCGTACCAAGGCATTACATCGCCGCCTTCCACATGAACCTCTTCGGGCGGAATAATGATATTGTCCGGATCGATACGGCGGGCGATTTCCAAAACGGCGTTTACTTCACAAGCACGGGCGGGTAATATATTGGCACGTATAAACTTGTTTTCGATAACAAAACCCGTATCGCGGGCAAAAATCTGGTTGGTATGGCGCAAAGGTTTGGGACGGAAAACCTTCACGCCGTGTTTTTCCAAAATCCGCCGGAACGATTCGATTTCCCGGACCATATCCGCTTCCCGGGGATAAGTGCCTTGGAGCACGTGTTGCAAGGATTTGGGATCGTAACAATCTTCCGGAGCGGGTGGCGGACCCGGGCTGTCGGCCCGGCCGAGAATAACGGCCCTAAGAGGAGATATTTCATCTATGATGTGAAACCGGTCGATTTCCATATGAATCGTTTTTGCGATGCCAAAATATCGATTTTGTTTCTATTTTCAAGCCAAAAAAGCCGGACCCGGAGGCCCGACTTTCGCAAAAATTGAGTGAAATCAGTTTTCTAACGTTTGTCAATAGGTACATAATGACGCTCACGCGGCCCGATGTACAATTGACGCGGGCGTCCGATGGGTTCGTTGTTTTCGCGCATTTCCTTCCACTGGGCAATCCAACCCGGCAACCGGCCGATGGCAAACATTACCGTAAACATTTCCACCGGAATACCCAAAGCACGGTAGATAATACCACTGTAAAAGTCCACATTGGGATAGAGTTTGCGCGCTTTGAAATATTCGTCGTTCAGGGCGGCTTGTTCCAGCTCCTTGGCGATGTCGAGCAAGGGGTCTTCCACACCCAGGTCGGCCAATACTTCGTCGGCATATTTCTTGATGATGCGGGCGCGCGGATCGAAGTTTTTGTAAACGCGGTGACCGAAGCCCATCAGGCGGAACGGATCGGACTTGTCCTTGGCCTTGTTGATATACTTTTGCACATCGCCGCCGTCTTGACGGATTTGTTCCAACATTTCCAAAACGGCCTGGTTGGCACCGCCGTGCAAAGGTCCCCACAGTGCGGAAACACCACCCGAAATGGCGGCAAAAATACCCGCATGCGACGAACCTATAAGGCGCACCGTGGAAGTGGAACAGTTTTGCTCGTGATCGGCATGGAGAATCAACAGTTTATCCAAGGCTTTGGCCGAAATTTCGTTCACTTTGTAGGGTTCCATGGGTTTTTCAAACATCATTTTGAGCAGGTTGCCCGTGTAGCTGAGACTGCTGTCGGCATAAGTAAGCGGCCAACCGTTACGCTTGCGCATGGCCCAAGCACCAAGAATCGGGAATTTACCCAAAAGGCGCACAATGATTTTGTATAATTCCTCCTTATCATTAAAATCGAAATTCACCGGATAGAAAGCCGTCAATGCGCTGGTCATGGACGAAAGAATACCCATGGGATGGGCCGAACGCGGAAATCCGTCGATGATATTTTTCATTTCCTCGTTTACAAAGGATTTGTCTTTGATATCGGCCACAAATTTTTCGAAGGTGGCTTTATCGGGTAATTCCCCGAAAATGAGCAGGTAGGCCACTTCCAGGAACGAAGATTGATCGGCCAACTCTTCGATGGGATACCCGCGATAACGCAATATCCCCGCTTCACCGTTCAGGTAGGT
This sequence comes from Chlorobiota bacterium, assembly GCA_013153655.1. Classification (GTDB taxonomy): domain Bacteria; phylum Bacteroidota; class Bacteroidia; order Flavobacteriales; family Flavobacteriaceae; genus JAADED01. Next base: position 3,531 of record JAADEB010000042.1, on the reverse strand, counting down.
GATTTTGCTTCGGGTGGAAGCGGTGTTTTTGTAACCCGGGTCAATGGTTACGATACCGCCCGTGGAACTGCGAAGGGTCTTGATATCAATGGCACGATCGCCTTCGGTACCCGTTTCCACCGGAAAACTCACTTCCAAATCGTCGATTTTCAAATATGCTTTGTCGCTCATAATGATTTTGTTTTTATTTATTAATGGTAAAAGTTTGATAATTTTTCACTTCGGAAGGTTCCGTCTCCACGCTGTCCACGCGCGCCAAAGGCGAACCCTCGTGCAACCACGCCGTAAAAACCGCCAAAGCCTGCGGATCGCCTTCGGCTTCCACATAAACCGTACCGTCGGGCTCGTTGCGCACAAAACCCCGGATACCCAATTCTTCGGCCTTATCTTTGGTGTATTTGCGAAACCAAACACCTTGCACCTTTCCGTAAACCTTGGCTTTGATAGCCTTCATGGAGCCGTCGTTTTTTAATTGTCTCAAATGTAATAAAAAAAAGCCGTTTTTCAAAGGAAAAATGATGTAATTTCCATGACTTTACGGCAAGGGAAATCTCATGAATCATGATTAATAATATACAGCTCATGATTTAGACATAACAAAGATCATAAGCATTATGAAGGAAACAATTTCCCCTGCCAAACAATAAAATTTCCGGAAATAGAATTCTATATTTTTAGTCTTCAAGAAAAACGGTTTCCCGTTCGTTTCTAGTTTCCTGCGGTTTTTATTAAAATCAAAAAGAGTCGAGATGCCGGAGGATATGACCGAGTTTTTCCCCCACCCGTTCCGGAGCCAAACTGTCCCAAAACGCCTCATATCCCTTGCAAATCTTATTGCCGTACACCGAACAGGGAATTTTGGGATAACGATTCAAGTCCGGCATAACCCGCATGCGCTCGTCCTGACCCAACGGCGCAAAGCCCGCAAAAGGATGCGTAATACCCCAAACGGTAAAAACCGGCACTCCGTACACCGCCGCCAAATGACCGTTGCCCGAATCCATGGCCCACATCAATTGCAAGCGGGAAATAATTTCCAATTCCCGTTCGAAATCGAACATGCCCGCCAGGTTGAACACACGCTCGGGATCCGTCACCAAACCGTCCAACAATTTCTTTTCGTCCGGAGCGCCGAACAGGAAAAACACCGTGTCGTCCCTTTTCCGCAACAGGCTTTCCAGCACTTCCTTGGTGCCGCCCAAAGGATATTGCTTGCCTACATGCCGCGCCAAGGGAGCCATACCTATTTTTTTCGCTCCTTCGAACATGCGCAAAAACAACTCCGTATCGCGATGAAGCCGCGGCACCGGCGGAACATAACGGCTCAGATCCACCCGGAATCCCCACCGGCGAAACACGTCCGCATAGCGTTCGTGGGTGCTGCGCAACGGAGCCGAAGCCAAGGCTCCCCGCCGGATAAGACGCCTTTTTTCGGCTCGCCCCTTGTCGATAACCGAAACGGGAATACCGGCCAACCGAAAACGAAAGTCCAGCCATTTGGTTCGCAACACATCATGCAGGTCGGCCACGGCATCCGGACGAAGGCGGCGCAAATCCGCATAAAGGCGGTTGAGCCCCGAAAAACCCTTGTAGGCGGTTTTCAGGTCGGCACCGGTAAAGGCAATGCCCGGCAAATCCTTGAACAACGGCGCAAAAAAAGGCCTCGAAACCATGTCCACCCGCAGACCGGAATTTTGTTCCGTCAGACATTTGAGCACGGGAACCGTCATGGCCACATCGCCCAAAGCCGAAAAACGGTAGGCCAAAATATGTTGCGGCCGTTTCAAATCACTTCTTGTTTTTGTAGAGAACGGGATTCAGTTCCGGGTCGTTGTACATCTTCATTTGACGGTACACCTTCATGTATTTTTTGCCTTGCGCTATTTCTTCCAGCAACTCGTCGATGGCGGTGGAAAGGTCCTTTTGTTGTTCCAGTAGAATGCGGTATTTTTCTTCCACTTCGGCCTTCTTTTCGGGTGAAAGATCGTTGCGGCGCCGCTCTTGGTCCATATGGTAAATTTTAAGCGCCAAAATACTCAGGCGGTCCAAAGCCCAAGCCGGACTCTCCGTGTTGATACGCGCGTCCGGCAAAGGTTCCACGTCCTTGAAATGTTGCAAAAACCAACTGTCGATATATTCCACCGTATCGGTTCGTTCCTGATTGGAGCGGTCGATCCAACGTTTGATTTTCAAAGCTTCCTCGGGATCGATGTCCGGGTCGCGGATAATGTCTTCCAAATGCCATTGCACCGTGTCGATCCAATTTTTCAGGTACAGAAGATGTTCCAAGGTATCGGCCGGATAAGGATTGTCGATGGGTTGGTAAACGCTGTCGGTTTCGTGATATTTTTCGATACTTTCGCGAAAAATCCGGTTGGCTTTGTCGGCGATTTTCATAAGAAGAAATTTTAGGTAAAATTATTTGTTTTTGCCTGAATAAAAAAACCTTCTTCATCAAAAAAACCGCTCCAAGTTCCATTCTCGCACGGCGATTCTATTTTTATGAAAGAGAACCGGCCGATACGAATAACTCCCGGCAGAGCGTCACGAATAAAACGTTCCATACCGCATTCCGGAATGATGCCATAAACGAGCATTCAGCAAAAATTACAACCGCCTCTTTTCAAACTGTTTTTTAAATCATTGATTTCATGTCACATAAAAAATCATCTCCAATCCCACTCCTAGAAAATTAAAAGTTAATGTTTTTTATCATGGCGCGTCCGCCTGAGGCGGACCGGGTGCTCCGCTTGTATTCGGCTTGTCCTTTCCTTTTGCGGCTCCCGCGCTTGCCCGCGCGCAATCCCGTCGCCCGCCCGCCCGCGGGAAAACGGCGGCTCCCCGCTGTCCGCCGGCGTTTCCCCGCCGCAAATAGGAAAGGCCTGCGCCTCATATCGCTTCGCCCCCTCGCGCGAAGCTATCACCCAAGGCCAACGCGCCGGAAAACGTAAAACGGTAAATGGAAAAAGTGGAACGGTTAACGGAATGTAAAGACGCCGTATACGGCGTCTCAACGTATCATGCATCAAATCATCATATGGTAGAGACGCGATGAATCGCCGTCTCTACGAAATCGTCAAAAAAAATCCGAAACATCCGTGATATCTACATCACCACCTGCGTTCCCAAAGACACGTTCCCCGTTCTTCGTTTTCCGTGTACCGGGAATACACCCGTCACCGGTCATCAGTCAAACCGATTTAACAATTGCATGATTTATCGATTTAACAAAAAAACACGTTCCCCGTTACCCGTTTCCCGTTTCCCGAATATTCCACCGGTCACCGATCATCCGTCACCGGTCATACCGATTATATACTCACCTTAGTTTGCGCGCCAGCCAATTGGTCCAAAGCGTTACGTACACCACCACCGAGATGGAGCTCACGGGCATCAGGATGGCCGCAATCACCGGCGTCAGGCGACCCGTTACGGCAATACCCAGGCCGATGACGTTGTACACAAAGGCAATGGCAAAAGCCGAGTAAATAACATGGCGTGTTTGCTTGGAGACGCGCAGAAAACGGTCCA
>JAADEB010000018.1 GCA_013153655.1 Chlorobiota bacterium | reverse complement strand
CCCGAAGAAATCAAAAAATACAAGGACCTGCTGGCCAAGCATTTGGTGGAACCCACCGATATGGAACTTTTCGTTATCAATACCGACGGAACCAACTTGCGCCAGGTCACGCATTTGGGTCATGCCAACTGGGCGCCTTTCTTCCATCCTTCGGGTAAGAAAATCATCTTTTCGTCCAATTACAAAACCGGCACCATCCCTTTCAACCTGTATATGATCAACCTGGATGGTACCGGATTGGAACAAATCACCTTCGACCCCGTGTTCGACGCCTTTCCCATGTTCTCCTACGACGGCAAAAAATTGGTTTTCGGTTCCAACCGCAACAACAACGGCACCCACGATACCAATCTTTTCGTGGCTGAATGGAAGGATTGATACAAAGTTTTACCTCATAAAAAACGGAAGGAGCGGCCATGAGGGTCGCTCCTTGTTTTTTGGGGTATTTGAGCATGGTTATTTATCGTTCACCATGGTGATCACACGTTGCGGATACGGCGGGTCGAAGCCGGCTTGACCCAGAGCCTCCACGATTTTTTGGCGGGTATCCCAATAAACGTCCCAATAGTCATCGGTGGTGGCATAAGGCAATGCCAGGAGTTCCACGGCGCTGTCGCCCAGGTTGTTGACGGCCACGCGCGGTGCCGGGTCTTTCATCACCTTGGGATCGTTTTCCAGGACGCCCATGACCACTTTTTTGGCTTTTTCGATATCGCTGCCGTAGCGAATGGCAAAAGGCATATCCACCCGCAGATGACCCAGGGTGCTGTAATTGGTGATTTTACCTGCGGTCACCGTGGCATTGGGAATGATTTCGGTCTTGTTCTGGAAGGTGCGGAGGACGGTTACAAACACGGAAATTTCTTCCACGAATCCCAAAGTGCCGTCGGGCAATTGAATCAAATCGCCAACTTTAAACGGACGGAAAATAAGCAACATCACACCCGAGGCGATATTGCCCAGAGAGCCGTTGAACGCACCACCAATGGCCGCACCGACACCCACCAAAATGGCGGCAAAAGACGTGATACCGAATCCCAGCACTTGCGCGATTCCGAGGAAAAGAACCAGTTTCAAAGTCAGATTTACAAGCGTGGTCAGGAAAGGAATCAGCGTGGGGTCCATTTTGGTACGGGAAATAGCCTTACGAAACATACGCGTCAGCAAGGCCACAATCCACAGACCGATAATAAGCGCCACAATGGCACCCAACACTTTTGGCGTCCAACGCCCCAAGGCATCCATGACGGAAGCTATCAAATTATTTACCGGATTTACCGCCGCTTGTGCCGTTTCTTGTAGTGCGGATTGGAGAAAAATAACATACGCTTTCATATTATTAAATTTAAATGAATTTTAATGTACCATAAAAAGATGCTAAGAATTATTCCACATTTCAAATTTAAATATTTTTTTAAAAAGTTCAAAAAACATTGGTTCTAATTTTATAAAGCGTACGGCGCCTTATATTGAAAAAAAAGCCGGATAATTTTTATAATCAAACAAATACAATAACCTTAATTAAATCATTAATTAAAACTATTCAATATATGGAATCTTAAAATTACATTAAAACAACTCTTTCAAAATTTCGTCATCCACCAAATGGGGCATGGTGATTTGCAACTCTTTGTTTTCGACCATGGCGCGCCTTGCCGTAAACATGGCATTATCGTTTCGGGCCCAACTGCGCCGTGCTATTCCGTTGTTCACATCCCAGTAAAGCATTTGCTTCAAACGGCGGTCCGCCGCGGGCGAGCCGTCCAATACCATACCGAATCCACCGTTGATCACTTCACCCCAGCCCACGCCGCCGCCGTTGTGCAACGAAACCCATGTGGCACCGCGAAAGGCGTCGCCTATCACGTTGTGTACGGCCATATCGGCCGTAAAGCGGCTGCCGTCGTAGATATTGGAGGTTTCGCGGAAGGGCGAATCCGTTCCGCTTACGTCGTGATGATCACGACCGAGCACCACGGGGGCCGAAATTTCACCCCGCGCTATGGCTTCATTGAACCTCCGGGCGATTTCGATTCGTCCCCAGGCATCGGCATACAGGATGCGGGCTTGGCTACCCACCACCAGTTTGTTTTCCCGGGCTCCTTTGATCCATTGAATGTTGTCGGCCATTTGTTGACGGATACGTTCCGGCGCCGCTTGCATCAATTCTTCCAACACTTGGGTGGCAATACGGTCGGTAACGGCCAAATCCTCTTCGCGCCCGCTGGTACACACCCAGCGAAAAGGTCCGAAACCGTAGTCAAAACAATACGGTCCCATGATATCTTCCACATAGGAAGGATATTTGAAACGGCCGTCGGGAAGGAGGATATCGGCTCCGGCCCGGCTGCTTTCCAGGAGAAAAGCGTTTCCATAATCGAAAAAATAAGTACCGCGCTCCGCATGACGGTTGATGGCTGCTACCTGCCGGCGCAACGAGCGATGAACATATTCCTTGAAACCTTCGGGGTCGGCGGCCATCATGCGATTGGCTTCATCGAAACTTAATTCCACGGGATAATAACCGCCGTTGTAGGGATTGTGAAGAGATGTTTGGTCGCTTCCCAAATCGATTTTGATGCCTTCATCCAGGAAGCGTTCCCACACATGAACCACATTTCCGATATAGCCGAAAGAAACAACATGACGGTTTTTGAGAGCGTCTCTTACGCGAGCGGTTAAATCATCCAAATCATCGGTGAGCATATCCACCCAACCCTGCTCATAGCGTTTGCGGGCGGCCTTGGGATTTACTTCCGCCACCACCGAAATCACGCCGGCAATATTACCCGCCTTGGGTTGTGCACCGCTCATACCACCCAAACCGGCCGAAACAAACAGCACGGGTTCTCCTTCACCCTTTCCGTATTTTTCCTTGATAATGCGCTTGGCATTCAGCAGGGTGATGGTGGTGCCGTGAACAATGCCCTGCGGGCCGATGTACATATAACTTCCGGCGGTCATTTGACCGTATTGGGTAACACCCAAGGCATTGTAGCGATCATAGTCGTCCTGGGACGAATAATTGGGCACCATCATGCCGTTGGTCACCACCACACGCGGCGCTTCGGGGTGCGAAGGAAACAACCCCAACGGATGTCCCGAATACATGACCAAAGTTTGCTCTTCGGTCATTTCCGAAAGATATTTCATGGTCAGAAGGTATTGGGCCCAATTCTGAAAAACGGCGCCGTTGCCTCCGTAGGTTATCAATTCGTGGGGATGCTGGGCCACCTTGGGGTCCAAATTGTTCTGAATCATCAACATGATGGCCGCCGCCTGAGGAGTTCGTGCCGGATATGCATCGATGGGACGCGCATACATCTCATAATCCGGCCGGAAACGGTACATATAAATCCTCCCGTAGCGTTCCAATTCTTCGGCAAATTCCGGCGCCAAAACCGCATGCCACTCGGGTTTGAAATAACGCAATGCGTTTCTAACCGCCAATTTTTTTTCTTCACGGGTAAGAATATTTCTGCGCTTGGGGGCATGGTTCACATCCGGATCGTAGGGCTTGGGATCCGGCAGGTTGGCGGGAATGCCTTGGCGAATGGCTTTTTGGAATTCGTTCATGTCAAATATATTTTTCCGAGCTTTAATTTACACAATTTCCTTTGTTTGTCAGACCTCAACGGGCATTATTTTCGCTCGCACTGTTCCGGAACATGATCCGTCTAAAATTCCGGTTATAAATTTATTAGAATTCATTCCCGCCGGTGGGTTCTCTTCCATTCGTCGGGACCGGATCCGGCCTTTTCCCGGCATTTGGCTTTCAAACGTTTGACATCCGCCGACCATTTTTCTCCATCGAAAAATTCAACGGCACGAAAATCCCTTACCTTATACAAAGCTTTCGGACCGTAGCAAGTTCCCAAATAGGCATGTTCGTACCCCTTGCCACGGGCATACGAAATCACCCGCTCCATCATCCATTTTCCTATACCGCGGTCGAAATAGCGTGTGTCGAAAAAAGCAAACCAATAATGCAAAACGGGCGGATAATCCACGGCCCAAACATAACCCAATACCCCGTCGTCGCCGCGAAAAACAAAGATTTTGTTGAGCAGAGGATGCTCGAAAATGTATTGCAAGCGTTCTTCATTCATGGCATCTCCTATCCTTTCGGCCGCATAGGCGCGGCAAAAATCCATAAAAGCCTTATCGTCACGAAGTTTTTCCTTATCCATGGCTTCCATTCGCGGATTCAAGTCCGCCATTTTACGAGCTATTCGCCTGTTTTCGGAAGTAGGAACAAAGGCATCCAAACGGACGCGAAGGCTACGGGCCAAGTAGAATAAAGGTTCGGCGGGCAAGCGGAACCGGATATCGGTATAAGGCAAAAAACCTTTCCGGTAGATAGAGGGAATGTCGTCCGGTGTTTCCGCCATAGCATAAACGGCATAGGGGAAGGTGTAGGTGTCGTAATCGGCGGCGGGTATTTCCGAATAAAAAATTTTCATATTCCGCGTTTATCCACCCACTTTTTTTACACGATAGCCCTCGGCTTCCAATAGGGTCACCACCTTGTCGCGATTGTCCCCCTGAATGATCATTTCCCCGTTTTTCACGTTGCCGCCTACCCCCAATTTGGATTTGATTTTCCGGGCCAAGGCTTTCAATTCCTGTTCGCTGCCGGGAAAACCTTTGACCACGGTAACCGTCTTACCACCCCGGCCTTTTTTGGAAAAATGCGCTTCCAACACGGCATGGCGTTTTTGTTCTTGCCGGATATGCGCTTGTGTGCCCGAATCGGTGGAGTAAACCAGTCCGCCCAGGGCCGAAAGATCTTTCAACGTTTTTTTCTTGGCCATAGGCGAAAATTATTCGTCCTCGTATTTTTCCATTTCCTTATCGTAGAATTCGAAGGCCTCTTCCACCAAGCGAATCAATTCATCCTGATTTTCCAATGCTTCTTTTTCCGGAATATCGTCCAGCCATTCCACTTCCTCTGTAATCACATTGAGCAAAAACCGGGGGTATTCGGTGTGTAACACATACACATCATCGGGAAAATCCAGGCTGTCGGCAATAAGAAATTTGGGTGTTTTCATGGCAATCGTTTTTTACGGATTTAAAGGTAAAGGTTTTCACGGGTTTTGTCAAAGTGTTTTGGATTTTTTTTTGTCAAATCGTTAAACCGGGCAATCGTTGAATCGGTTTGACTGATGACGGATGACCGGTGTTTCTGTTGAAGAGTTGAATAGACGGACGACCGGTGACGGATGACGGATGTGTTTTTCGGGACACGGGGAACGGGAAAAGGGGAACGTGGTATTTCTGTTAAATCGTACAATCGTTAAATCGTTAAATCGAGAGGAGCTGATTAGCAAAGCATAGCGAAGCAAAGTCCCGGAGGGACGCAGTGTCGGTAGCCGGTGTGATAACGCCGGTTAAATATGGAAATGAATTATCTTAAAGGACGAGGGTTTTGGCGGGATTTTTGGTGAAAATCATGCCAAAACCCGTATGTTTTCATGCCACACGAAAGGATTCATGCGGCAGCGGATGTGAGGTTTTCGTAACACGGGAAACGGTAAACGGTGAACGTGAATTTTTTGGACGCAGATGGTACGGATATAACAGATGTTTCGGATTTTTTATTTGACGATTTTGTAGAGACGCCGTATACCGGCGTCTCGTTATTTGTTGTTTCATGTATGATTGGTAGAGACGCGATGCATCGCGTCTTTACCATATGATGATTTGATGCATGATACGTTGAGACGCCGTGTACGGCGTCTTTACATTCCGATAACCATTTCCCGTTGAACGTCTTCCGATCCACGTTTTCCGTTATACGTTTTCCGTTCTACGTGTTTCGTTTCCCGGCGCCGCCGGCCTTGCGCGTTGGGTTCGCGCGAACCGGCGAAGCGATATGCGCGGAGGCCTTGCCGAAGTTCCGGCCGCGGAATGCCGGCGGACAGAGGGGAGCCGCCATTCCGCGGTGGGCGGGCAAGCGGGGGGATCAGGTGGTGGCAAGCCGCCGGCGCCGGACGAGTGCAAGGCCGAGCACATACAAGCGGAGACGGTGACCCGCGGCTTTGCGGGCAGGCATGAGGAAGGGACGCGCCATAAAAAACTTATTCCGGAATTTATTTGTTTGGCATGTACCTTTTTGGGGGCATATGAACGGGACTTGGGATTTGGGATTTGGGAGTTAGGTTTTGGGAGTTAGGGTTGGGAGTTGGGAGTTTTCCTTGAGCCGGCACGACTCCTCATGGGAGGATGCAACGAGGATATCGATACGAGTCCGTGACTTCGGATGAATTTGGAATGTCCATGAATGGTTGAAACGGCGGACGGCCATCGGGGATGAGATGCGCCCAAAACATTCAAAAAGTTTATAATTCCAGTTCTTTTCGCAAGAATCGACCGGTGGCATTGTTTTTTTGGCGGATAATTTCTTCGGGGGTACCGGTAAAGAGGATGCGTCCGCCTCCGGCGCCGCCTTCGGGACCCAAATCGATGATGTGGTCGGCGGATTTGATGATGTCGGTATTGTGTTCTATAATCAGGACGGTGTTGCCTTTGTCCACCAGTCGGTTGAGGATTTGGAGGAGCATGCGGATATCCTCGAAATGGAGGCCGGTGGTGGGTTCGTCGAGGATGTAGAGGCTTTTGCCGGTGTCGCGTTTGCTGAGTTCGGCGGCCAGTTTGATACGTTGGGCTTCGCCGCCCGAGAGCGTGGTACTGGGTTGTCCCAGGCGGATATAGCCCAGGCCGATTTCTTCCAGCACTTTGAGTTTGCGATAGATAGCGGGGATATGCTCGAAGAAGCGTAGGGCTTCGCTTACACTCATTTCCAGGACGTCGGAAATGTTTTTGCCCTTGTAGCGGATTTGCAAGGTTTCGCGGTTGAAACGTTTACCTTGACAAGCTTTGCAAGTGACGTACACATTGGGGAGAAAATTCATTTCGATGGTTTCCACGCCGGCGCCTTCACAGACGGGGCAACGCCCACCTTTGACGTTGAAAGAAAAACGGCCGGGTTTATAGCCGCGTATTTTGGCTTCCACTGTTTTGGCGAAGAGTTTACGGATTTCGTCGAACACCTTGATGTAGGTGGCGGGATTGGAGCGCGGGGTCCGGCCGATGGGGCTTTGGTCGATATCCACCACTTTGTCGATATATTCCAGGCCTTCGATACGGTGGTAGGGCAAAGGTTCGTCCAACGAACGGTGGAGGTGACGGCGCAAAGCGGGATAAAGGGTTTTGTTGACCAGCGTGGATTTTCCGCTGCCGGAAACACCGGTCACCACGATAAGTTTGCCCAAAGGCAAATGCAAGTCCACTTTTTTGAGGTTATGACCCGTAGCACCGTAGAGCGACAGCGTACGGCCATTGCCTTCCCGCCGCTTGGCGGGTACGGGAATGCTTTTCCGGCCGGCCAAATAATCGGCGGTAAGGGACGAATGACGCATGAACGTTTCCGGATTTCCTTCATTCACCACAAGGCCTCCCCGGCTTCCGGCACCCGGACCCAGGTCGATTATCCGGTCGGCGGCGAGCATCATTTCCTTGTCGTGCTCCACCACGATAATGCTGTTACCCAAATCCCTGAGCTGTCGGAGGGTGTGAATGAGTTTTTCGTTGTCGCGCGGATGCAAACCGATGCTGGGCTCGTCCAGGATATACATAACGTTTACCAATTGAGAACCAATCTGCGAAGCCAGCCGGATGCGCTGACTCTCGCCGCCGGATAAAGTGGCGGCCGAACGGTTGAGGGTCAGGTATTCCAAACCCACATTCATCAGGAAACCCAAACGTGTACGTATTTCCTTAATGATTTCACGGGCAATCTTTTTTTCTTTTTCGCCGAAATAGCTTTCCACATTATCCACCCAACGTACCAAATCCTTGATTTCCATTTCCACCAAATCGCCGATGTTTTTTCCGCCTATTTCAAAAAGGAAAGCTTCGCGATGAAGTCTTTTTCCTCCGCAGGCAGGACACACATGGCTTGTCATGTAACCGGCGGCCCAGCGTTTGAGGGATTTGTATTCGTTTTGTTCGTAATATTTTTTCAGAATGGGATAAATGCCTTCGAATTTTACGTGATGACTTTCCGACACCCCCGTTATGTCCGAATGCCATTCCAAGGTTTCTTCGAAGCCGTGAAGGATTTTGTCCAAAGCCTGCTTGGGTATTTTACCAATGGGTGTATTAAGGTCGAAACCGTAAACTTTGCCCAGCAAACGTATTTGTTCCGTAATCCAATGATGTTTGGCAATGTCCACGGGGGCCAATCCTCCCTCTGCGATGGAAAGCGACGGATCGGGCATGATTTTTTCGGGATCGGGAGACGGGATTTCACCCAGACCGCGGCAAACGGGACAATATCCTTTGGGCGAATTGAAGGAAAAGAAATGCGGTTCGGGACGGGGTAACGAAATACCGGATTGCGGATCGGTCCAGCCGGTGCCGAGATGAAAAATGTCGCTGTTCTCATCCATAATCATCAAGGTATCGCCGCCGGCCTGCAAAGCGGTTTCCACGGCACGTTGCAAACGTTTCCGGCTTTTTTCCGTTACCTTGAAACTATCCACCACCAGTTCGATGTCGTGAATTTTGTAGCGTTCCAGCATAAGGCCGTCTTCCAAATCGGTGATGCGGCCGTCAATGCGCATGCGGGTATATCCTTTTTTACGCCACCGGACAAACAATTCCTTGTAATGACCTTTTCGTCCCTTGACCAGTGGTGCCAAAACGGTGATTTTACGTCCTTGGTATTTTTGGAAGATAAAGCCGGGAATTTCGTCCTTGTCCTTTACGGCGTCCTCCCCTACTCCCCGGGGTTTTCCGAGCTTGGCATAAAGCAGGCGCAGAAAATCATAGATTTCGGTGACGGTACCTACGGTGGACCTGGGATTGCGGTTAACGGTCTTCTGCTCGATGGCGATAACGGGCGGCAGGTTTTCGATTTGATCCACCTGCGGGCGTTCCAAACTACCCACAAACTGACGCAAATAACCCGAAAAGGTTTCCAAAAAACGCCGCTGGCCTTCGGCATAAATGGTATTGAAGGCCAAACTGGATTTTCCGCTTCCGCTCAGTCCCGTCAACACGGTGAGGCGGTAAAGCGGAATGCGCACGTCGATATGGCGGAGGTTGTGTTCCGCGGCACCGCGCACTTCCAGATATTCGGGCATATGTTCAGTGTTTTTCTTTTTCATGAGGCTGTTTTTCGCCCAAAGCATAAGCTTTGGCCTTGATCACATCCGCCCATTCGTGAATGGTCTTGGAATCGTCGAAAAACGAAGGCGGAACGGGTTGACCGAAAATGAGGGTAACGGTCCGCCCGCGCATTTTCATCAATTCGTGAGGCAGCAAAAACAATTCCAAATTGGCTTTAATACCCAGCATACGGCGCAAGCGGTTTACCCGGTAGAAAAGTTTTGAATTTTTGGTAGGTACAAAAAAGGGCAATACCTTTTTATTGAATTTTCGCGCAAAACGAACGAACCCGCTTCGCCACAATCCGTCGTCCCATTTTCCTTTGCGGTAGCGGGCCACCTCGCCGGAAGGAAAGATGGTCACGGGAATACCCGGCTCCGAAAGGCGCTCATCGTAAAGCTTACGGTAATGTTCGGGATTCTTACCGAAAACATTGACAGGAATGAAAAAATCCTCCAAGGGTTTTATTACCATCAACAAATCATTGGTCAAATGGTTGACCCGGGGATAATAATCCTTCAACACATGCATAAGTGCCAAAAAATCGGCTCCGCCCAGGGCATGATTCCCTACAAAAATCACATTTCCGTCGCGGGGAATATGTTCGGTTCCATAAGCCTCCACCTTAATATCCAAATAATCCAAAGCGGCTTCCACGAATTCGAAATTGCGCAAATGCCCGATCTTACGCAAACCCTCGTTTATCTCATCCTGATGAATGATTTTGGCAATCAAACGGATAAAATGTTTGGGCAAGCGCCTGAGCAACGGATGCGGCTGATTGCGAATGATTTTCTCCACATCGATTTGGATGGGTTTGGGGTTGGTTTCGGAAGACATAATCCTTGTTTTGGGCGAAAGGCAAAAATAAGCATTAAGAGCGATTATTCATAGGCGGGGATAGATGGGAAATCGTTAAATCCCCATCCCCCTTTCGGATAGTTTTTCCTAAATTTGCGGATAACCTAATTTGTTTATTATGAAAAAAATATTTTATCTCTTTCTTTTCCTTTGGATGAGCATACCCGCTTCGGCTCAGCAGAAGAAACAAATGACCTTGGAAGATGCCGTACTGGGTTACTACAAAGGCCTTTATCCCAAAAACCTGCGCAATATTCGTTGGAGCCGCAACAGCGATCATTTTATGTATCGCAACGGCGACAGCCTCTACATCAAAACCGGCGACGGCGCCACGCTCAAAACTTTTACAGCCAAAGATTTCGGCAAGCGCTTGCCTTATGTAAATGTTTTGACCCGGGATTACCTGATATTCGAACACGACAGCATGTTTATCTATTATGCCTGGAACGGCGGTCGCAACGACACGCTGCGTATGCCCCGCAAAGCCGCCAACCGGCATCTTAATTGGCAAAAACCCATGGCCGCCTACACCATCGACAACAACCTTTATATCGCCACCAAACAAAACCCCCGTATCACCGTAACCGACAACAAGGACAAAAACATCGTTAGCGGCCAAAGCATCGCCCGAAGCGAATTCGGTATCGACGGCGGCACCTTTTGGAGCCCTTCGGGACGCTTACTGGCTTTCTATCAAAAGGACGAATCCGATGTGGACACCTATCCCCTGGTGGATATCACCAAGACACCTGCCAAACTCCACGAAATCAAATATCCCATGAACGGCCGCGGCAGCGAAGAACCCGCCGTAGGCGTCTATGACCCGGAAACCGGCAAAACCGTTTATCTTCAATTGTTCGACAAAGCCGGTAAATACCATTATGCTACCAACCTCACTTGGGATAATAACGAAAAATACATCTATCTGGCCGAGGTCAATCGCGATCAAAACCACATGTGGTTCAACAAGTATGACGCCCGCACCGGCGCCTTTGTCAAAACCCTTTTCGAAGAGGAAAATCCCAAATGGGTGGAACCCGAACATCCCGGCTATTTCGTGCCCGGCAAGCAACAATTCGTTTGGCTCAGCGAGCGCGACGGATTTATGAACCTCTACCTCTACGACACCCAAGGCAAACTTATTCGTCAACTGACGCATAACCGCTTTGTGGCCAAAGACGTGGAAGGTTTCGACCCCCAAGGCAAATACGTATATTTCACCGCCACCGGCAACGACCCGCGCGACAACAAACTGTTTCGCGTAAGCCTCCGCAGCGGCCGCCAAATGGAACTCACCCCCGAAAGCGGCTGGCACTACACCTTGCTTTCCCACGACGGACGTCATTTTATCGACCGCTATACCCATGTGGATTTTCCCGGCAAAACCTGCCTCATTGCCACGGCCAAACCCAAGAAAAAAACCGTGCTCCACAAAGCCACCGACCCTTTGAAAGATTACACTCGCGGCCAAATCGAAATGTTTCGTATTCGCGGCGAAAACACCGATTGGATCTACGGCCGCATGATCAAACCTTCCCATTTTGATGCTAGCAAAAAATACCCCGTTCTGGTTTATGTATATGGTGGTCCCCATGCCCAACTGGTTCAAAACCGCTGGCTGGGAGGAGCCTCGCTGTGGATGTTGTGGCTGGCCGAGCAAGGTTACCTCGTGTTTACGGTGGACGGCCACGGGTCCGATAACCGCGGCTTTGCGTTCGAAAGTGTCATCTATCGCCGGTTGGGTCAAATAGAGGCGCGCGACCAAATGGACGGTATCGCCTACCTGAAAACCTTTCCCTTTGTGGACGGTAACCGCATCGCCGTACACGGCTGGTCCTTCGGCGGATTTATGACGCTCACCCTTATGACCGAATATCCCGAAGCCTTTACGGCCGGCGTGGCCGGAGGTCCCGTAACCGACTGGAAATGGTACGAAGTGATGTACGGCGAACGCTATATGGATACCGAAAAACAAAATCCCGAAGGTTTCAAACTAACCTCCATTCTCAACAAAATCGACCGCCTGCAAGGAAAATTATTGACCATCCACGGCTATCAGGACGATGTGGTGGTGCCTCAGCACAATATCGCCCTCCACGACCGTGCCATTGCCAAAGGGATTCAAATGGATTTCTACCTCTATCCGCGCTCCAAACACAACGTGTACGGTTTCCGCCGCGTACACCTTATGAAAAAAGTGCTGAATTTTATCATGGAAAACAATCGATAAACCGGAGCGTAGATGTAAAAAATACATTTCCAAGCGCTGTATTCCTTTAAGGACAACATATTTGCAAAAAGAGAGAAAAAAGTCCAAAAGGAAATGGAGAAAGTTTAACCGGCGACCAAAAACAGATGACCGATTATTAGTGATTCGTACGGTCATTGCGAGACTTCGTTACTTGGGAATAAGTAAAGGAAATCGGAGCCGTCGCAATCTCCTCCGACATAATAAAACAAGTCTAAAAAGTACTTAATACGTACCGAAGAAGGAAATTGCGTCACTCCAATTCGTTCCGCTCGCTATGACGGCACCGCTCATCGGGCACCAGTCATCCATCCTTCGATTTAACGATTGCACCCACCTGAGGCAAGAGGAATTTCTAATAAAAACGTACTAAAACATGAATAAAGGCTAACAGCTAACGGCCAACGGCTAAAAGCTCTCCCGTAAAATCTATTCAACTCTTCAACTGTTCAACTTTTCAACTCTTCAACAGAAAATCCACATTTCCCGTTTACCATTTCCCGTTTACCGAAAAAAGCACCGGTCATCGGTCAATATTATCGATTCAATAATTTAACGGAAATAATAACTAAATTTGAGCCGTGATAAAATCAAACGCCCTAACCATGAAAAAATATTGGATATTCCTCTTCGCTTTTTGGTTCGCCGCCGCCGGCGCCCAGGAGAAAAAGATTCCCCAGGGACACCAAAACACCAGCAAATTCCGTCAGATGTACGATTTGCTTCCCACCCCCAACCGCTACCGCGCCGCCGACGGCTCCCCCGGCCCCGATTATTACCAAAACAAGGCCGACTACGTGATGAATATCCAACTCATCGACGATCGTGAACATCCCGTGCTCCGTGGCGAAGAGACCATTACCTATCATAACCATTCACCCAATACCCTTAAATATCTTTGGGTGCAATTGGACCAAAACCGCCGCGCCCCGGTCAACTTCACCGACCTGAGCAAATCCGACGGCGACAACATCATGATGCCCCCCGGCCGGTTTGTGTCCAAATTTTCCAACAAACGCTACGAAGGCGGCTTTCATATCGAATATGTTCGCAATGCTCAGGGACAAGATTTGCCTTATTCCATTCTTTATACCATGATGCGGGTGGACCTGGATAAACCCCTGCCGCCCGGCCAATCCACCGAAATTCATATAAAATGGTGGTACAATATCAATAATTTTAAGCAGGACTGGGCCCGCTCCGGTTTCGAAGATTTTCCCGATGGCCAAAACGAATATATCATCGCCCAATTCTATCCCCGCATGGCCGTATACGACGATGTGGAAGGCTGGCAAACCAACCAATTTATCGGCACCGGCGAATTTGCCCTGCCTTTCGGTAATTTTACCGTGAATATCACCGCCCCCGCCGATTTTGTAGTGGACGGAACCGGTAAACTCCTCAACCGCGCCGAAGTGTTCACCCCCGCCCAATACAAACGCTGGCTGCTGGCTCGCCGCACCTACGACAAACCCGTTATCATCGTCAGCGAAGCCGAGGCCAGGAAAAAAATCGAACATCCTTCCCGCAAAACCAAAACCTGGAAATTCATCGCCAAAAACGTACGCGATTTTGCCTTCGCCGGCTCGCGCCGTTTTATCTACGACGCCATGGCCGTCAAAATCGGCGACAAAACCAAAATGGCCGTGTCCATGTATCCGCCCGAAGGCAATCCCCTCTGGGAGGAATATTCCACCCGCGTGGTGGCCCACACCCTCAAATCCTATTCCGACATCCTGTTCGATTATCCCTATCACAAAGCCATTTCCGTCAATGCTTATCGCCAGGGAATGGAATATCCCATGATTTGTTGGAACTTCGGCCGTCCCAAACCCGACGGCTCCTACACCGAACGCACCAAAAACGGCATGATCAGCGTGATTATCCACGAGGTGGGTCACAACTGGTTTCCCATGGTGGTCAATTCCGACGAACGCCAATGGATGTGGATGGACGAAGGCCTCAACACTTTCGTTCAACTCCTCACCGAACAACGTTGGCAAAAAGGCTTCCCTTCGCGCGGATTTCCCAAAGACGTGGTTCCTTTCATGATGGGTGACCAATCCAAAATGCAACCCATTATGGTCAATGCCGACAATATGTACAACCGCAGCATGACGGCCTACGCCAAACCCGCCGCCGGCCTCTATATGCTTCGCGAAGTCATTCTGGGTCACAAAGCCTTCGACTACGCGCTCAAAACCTATGCCAACCGCTGGAAATTCAAGCATCCCACCCCCGCCGATTTCTTCCGAAGCATGGAGGATGCTTCCGGCCGCGACCTCGATTGGTTCTGGCGCGGTTGGTTCTACACCACCGACGTAAACGATATCGGTATCCGCAAGGTAAGCCGGTTCTACGTGACCGATAAACCCACCCAACGCATCCGCAACATGGCCAAACGCTACGGCATGAAGGTGGAAGATTTCCCGCCCTACATTTCCCTTATCTCCAAGGACAGCCCCGATTATACGCCCGAATTGGAAAAACAACAGGACATCCTCACCGAATTGCACGCCCTCAAAATGTATGTCCAAACCCATTTCGACCCCGAAGAAATCAAGGATATCAAAACACCCAAATATTTCTACCAAGTGGTGTTCGAGAAAAACGGCGGATTGGTCATGCCCGTTATCTTGCGCCTGACCTACGAAGACGGAACTACCAAAACCATTAAATATCCCGCCGAAATCTGGCGTTTCAACGACAAGGAGGTCAAAAAACTCATTGTTTCGGACAAAAAAATCGTCCGTTTCGAAATCGATCCCGACAATATCACCGCCGATGTGAATCCCGATAACAATGTATGGCCCCGCGTCAAGAAATTATCCAAGTTTTCCAAACTCAAAAAACAACTAAAATAAGTACGCTTATGGCAGCCACACCTTCCGCCATGCTTCCGCTGGGTACCCAAGCCCCGGATTTCAAATTGATCGACACCGTAACGGACCGCTACCTGACCTACGACGACGTCAAAGGTCCCAAGGGAACGGTGGTTATGTTTATTTGCAACCATTGTCCGTACGTAAAACACGTAAACGACGAATTGGTCCGGGTGGCCCGTGATTACATGCCCGAGGGTATCGGTTTTGTGGCCATTAGTGCCAACGATATCACCCGCTATCCCGACGATGCACCCGACAAGATGAAGGAAACCGCCGAAAAATTGGGTTATCCCTTCCCGTATCTCTACGACGAATCCCAGGATACGGCCCGTGCCTATCAGGCCGCCTGCACGCCCGATTTCTTCGTGTTCGATGCCGGCGGCAAATTGGTGTATCGCGGTCAATTGGACGACAGCCGCCCCGGCAACGGCAAACCCGTCACCGGAAAGGATCTGCGCCGCGCTTTGGATTATTTGCTCCAAGGAAAAACGATTCCCGAGGAAGAGCAATTCCCCAGCATCGGTTGCAGCATCAAATGGAAGGAACAATAATCCGCCCGCGTGCATAGTGCCAAACCCACTTCCCGCCTCCTGTTTGCCTTGGCCCGAAAGGCCGGCATCCGCGACGTGGTGATTTCACCCGGTTCGCGCAATGCCCCTTTGAT
>JAADEB010000168.1 GCA_013153655.1 Chlorobiota bacterium | reverse complement strand
CGGCTCCCCCGGTGCGAAGGGAGACCCGTGCAAGGGCATCGTCCCGCGCACGAGGGCTCCCGGAGCCGCCGAAGGAAACCCTTTGGGAAGGAGCAAGGGAAAAGGAGCAAGGTTAAAGTAACGATGGACGTTCATTACCGCATTGGCTTTTTACTGTGCCGGCACCTTGACCTTTGACCTT
This sequence comes from Chlorobiota bacterium, assembly GCA_013153655.1. Taxonomy (GTDB): domain Bacteria; phylum Bacteroidota; class Bacteroidia; order Flavobacteriales; family Flavobacteriaceae; genus JAADED01. The sequence goes on along the minus strand of JAADEB010000168.1, from coordinate 15,677 downwards.
TCTCCTTGCTCCTTGAAGCGGGAAAGGGGTTCCGGAGGCGTCCCTCCAAAAGAAAAAAACAAAACCGGGAAGCCGAAAAACTTTCGTAAATTTGCATTTAAAACGATTATGATGCAGCTTTTACAACATAAATACCTGAAATTGGCCGTGGGATTGGTGTTACTCGGATTGTCGATTTGGCAATTCACCAAGGGACACATCGGTAACGGAATTTTCCTTCTGCTACTGTTTTTGCTGGTGATGTTCCTGTATGTGCGCAACGAATACCTGCTGGCCGCCTTTTTCAAACTGCGTAAGGAAGACATGGAGGGCGCCGAACGCATCCTCATGAAAATCCGCAACCCGGAACAGGCGCTTATCAAGCCGCAGCAGGCGTACTACAACATGCTGCTGGGAATGATTTACTCGCGAAAAAACATAAGCAAAGCCGAAAAATTCCTGCGTAAAGCCTTGAAACTGGGATTGGTACTCAAACAGGACCAAGCCATGGCCAAGCTGTCGCTGGCGGGTATCATGATGGCCAAACGCAACAAGCGCGAAGCCACCCGCCTCCTGAACGAAGCCAAAAAACTGGACAAAAAAGGTCTGATGAAAGACCAAATCCGCATGATGAAGCAGCAGCTCAAAAGGATTTAGGCTCCCGGGCTTCGATGGAACAATACTTGTTACACATTACGGTGGGTTTTCTCATGGCCTTTATCGGCCTGATGGCACCCGGCCTGCTAACCATGACCGCCTTGAAAACGGCCGTGGAACGCGGACCGGTGGAAGGGCGCAAATTTGCGCGGGGCGTGATGATTCCCATTCTGGTGCAGGCACATATCGCGCTATTGGGGGCGCATTACCTGTTGCAACACCCGGTGATTTTGGTACGGCTGTCGCAGGCGGCCATTTTGCTTTTCCTGGTGTTGGCCTGGTTGTTTTACCGCCAGGCGCGCAAGGGTTACCGCGAATCGAGTGTGTCGCGTTACAACATCAAAAATTCGTTTTATTACGGCATTTTTATTTCGGCCATTAATCCCATGGCCATTCCTTTTTATCTGACATACAGCTCGTTGCTCGAATACAAGGGCATTATCCGCTTCGAACAACCCTACATCACGCTTTTTGTATTGGGCGCGGCCTTGGGCGCCTATGCCATTCTGTCGATTTACGCCACTTATGCACGGCGCATTATCGGGCGCATTGCTTTTTTGTCGCAAAATTTCTACTATATTTTGAGTTTTGTGGCCGCTTTTCTGGCCTTGGCGTCGGTGGTGGGCAACATCATTAAATACCATTCCGCATCATGATTACATCGGTTAAAAATCCATTGGTCCGGTATGTACGGCGCTTGATGCATAAGCGTGCTTTCCGTCAGCAGGAAGGGCGTTTTGCGGTGGAGGGCCGTCGCGAAACGGAGCGGGCCATGAAGGGCGGGTTCCGTTTGGATACCTTGATTATTTGTCCGGAAATCGATCCCAACGAGGAATTGCGCCGGATGTTTCTTCGCCTCAATCCCGGGGGCGAGGTGGTGGAGGTAAGCGCCAAGGTGTACGAAGCCATGGCCTATCGAGGCGGTACGGAGGGCATCATGGCCGTAGGCCGCCAAAAAGACCACCGAGCGCGCTGGGAGGAGTTGCCGGACGAGCCTTTGTTGTTGGTGGCCGAAGCCATTCAGAAGCCGGGTAATATAGGCGCCATTCTTCGCACCACGGATGCGGTGGGTACGGATGCGGCCGTGTTTGTGGCGCCGCTGACGGATTTGTACAATCCCAACGTGATTCGTTCGAGCCTGGGTACCCTGTTTACGCAACGTGTTTGGTTGGTTTCGCGGGCGGATTTGGCCGAAGGGCGGCGTTTGAAACATTTCCGTATTTTGGCGGCCACCTTGCAGAACAGCCGGGTGTACTGGCGCGAGAATTTCCGGCGCGGTACGGCCTTGGCGGTGGGCAATGAGGCCGAAGGTTTGTCGGAAGAGATGCGTGCGTTGGCTGACGGTTTTGTTTATATTCCCATGAACGGCGTGGCGGATTCGCTGAACGTGTCGGTTTCGGCGGCGGTGTTGCTCTACGAGGCTTTGCGGCAGCGGGAGGTGGGGACGAAGAGCGGTGACGGATGACCGGTGGATTTTCGGAAAACGTGGCATGGAGAACGGGGAACGTGGTATTTCTGTTAAATCGTGAAAACTAGCTGTTGGCCGTTAGCCATTAGCTTTTAGCCTTTTCATGCTTTAACCTTAACTAAATCAAATGGTTACTATTGTCATTCCGAAGGAGTTTACGACTGAGGAATCTCCTATTTTTGTTAAACCGTTCAATCGTTAAATCGTGTAATCGTTTTTAGGACGGATGACCGAGGACCGATGACCGGTGCTCTTTTTCGGGACACGGGAAACGGAGAATGGGGAACGGGATTATTTTGTTGAACAGTTGAAGGGTTGAAGAGTTGAATAGATGAGGAAATTCTATTAAATCGTTAAACCGTTAAATCGTGCAATCGTTAAATCGATACCTTAACTTTAACCTCAACTTTAACTAAATCAATGCTTTGCGTATGTCAATCCGAGGGAAGCGAAGCGGCGCCGTGTCCGCCTCAGGCGGATGCAATTGATAAAATTGACTGATGACCGGTGACCGATGAATAATGAAAAAATAAAAACCCAAGTCCTAAATCCGGGAGGAGATAATGAAATAAATAAATCCGCTAAGTCCCGTAGGGACGTAGTGTTGGTAGCCGGTGTGCTAACGCCGGGTTAATGAATCAAAACAAAGGACGAGGGTTTTGGCGGGATTTTTGGTAAAAATCATGCCAAAACCCGTATAATTTCATGCCACACGAGGGGATTCGTGCGGCAGCGGGATTCGGTTATTCGGGAAATGGGACACCGGAAATGGGAATTGTGGAACGGGGAACTTGAAGAGTTGAATGGATTGATTTACTTATAATTAGGTTACTTGGATTATGAATCTTACTTTTCCCATGCCCCTTTGACCTTTCTCCTCATTTATGGAGATGATTTCAAGGAATACGAGCGAGTAGGGTAGACGGAAAAGGTTTGTCTAAATGTCCTAGTTGTTTTTGTAAATCCGGTAGACCACCTGTTCCTCCGTGGCCGGTTCGATGCGGAAATTCAATTCGTTTTTCAGGTATTTGAACAATTCGTCTTTATTTCCCAAGGGGAGATTCCAATCGAAAACGTTTTGGAGCCGGCCGTCGTAGCGAAACAGGATACCGCTTTGCTCCGAAAGGATTTTGGCCATTTGGGCGGGGTTGGCATTGTCGATAATGAGGGAAACGTCATCGGCCATGAAGATGGTTTCGCCGGGATTTTCGGCATATTGGTAAAGGCGCCGGTTGAGCCAGGAAGAAGTATCGGTTTCACGCAGTACGTAAATTTGATTTTTTTCGGATTTTTCGGCGATTTGTAAATGATTTTTTTTGAGTAAAGCCTTAAACAATTCCCGGTTGGTTTCGGGGTCTTTATCGGGCATTACCAATTTCCCGTACATTTCGGGTGCTTCGACGGAAAGTTCATCCGTTCCGGCCAATCGGGCAAACATGTATTTCAGGCTCCCCGTGCAAAGCAATTTTCCGTCTTTCCGTTCGCAGTTGTTGGGGACGGGTTCCTCGAATACGGTGTAGGCAATTTTTTGTCCGTGTATGCGTGCATGGCGGTAATTGTCGGTGGTTTTTTCGTTCTTTTGACCCAATTTGACAAAGCGGCGCGGATTGCCTTTGCGATTACCGTATTGAGCGATTAAAGTTTTCAACACCCCGGAAGTGAGTTTGGCGGGATGGCCGCGCCAAACGATACGTCCGCCGGGATCAAGGATAAAGGCGTCGGGAATGGCGTGAATATTATATTGTGTAAAATTTTGTTTTTCCGTTTCATTGGCCATATACATATCATAATATTGTTTGCGCTTCACGAATTCGCGGATTTTGTATTCCGGTTCGTTGGATATATAAACAAACAGAACTTTATCGCCGAAACGTTGTTCCAATCCCCGGGTATGCGGCATGGAACTGACACACGGCGCACACCAAGTGGCCCAAAAATCCACATAAACGAGCGGTTTTTCCAAATCGGCTTTTGCAGGAGCTTTTATCCAATTATTTACATAAACCTGTGCGCTACCGTAAAAACTAAACGTAAGCATTACGATAACCAAAATTTTTGTAAAAAACGTCCTTGTCATATTCGCTTTGAAGTTTTTTTTGTATAATTGCGACGTATTAAAAATCAAATTCCATATTACCCTTTGCAATTATCGTGCAATTTTTAAAAATAACCAATTAAATAAATCCAAAACTATGAAGAAGCAATTACTTATCTTGTTGATGGTGTGGTCATTTGGAGCCGTTATGGCCCAAAGTGACGGACTACCCGCCAATCCCGAACCGGGCAAATGTTACGTAAAATGTACCACGCCCGATGAATTCCGGACCGAAACCGTGACCGTAGAGGTTCGGCCCGCGTACAAAGTGTTAAAAGTGGTTCCGCCCAAATACAAATGGGTTACGGAAAAAGTGTTGGTAAAAGAAGCCAGCAAAAAGTACATCTACCATCCGGCTACTTACAAAACCGTTAAGGTTCCTTACATTAAAAAAGAAGCCAGCAAAACCTATCGCGTGATTCCCGCCAAATTCGGCAACAGTACGCAAGAAATCGAAGTTTTCCCCAAAACGGCTCACTGGGAATATTCTTCCTATAAAGAATGTGCCAGCGGCAATCCCGATGATTGTAAAACGCTGTGTTATGTGGAAAAACCCGCCGTTTACAAAACCATTCCCATCAAAACTTTGATCAGCGATGCTACTACCGAGGAAGTTCCCATTCCCGAAGAAACCGGTTACTACACCAAAAAAGTTATCGATCAACCCGCCCGTTGCGAAGAAGTGGAAATTCCCGCACAATACGCTACCATCAAGCGTCGCGTGGTGGAAGAACCCGCCAAAGTGTTGGAAGAAACCGTTCCGGCCAAATATGTGGAAGTTAAAAAACAAGTGTTGGTTAAACCCGGTGGTGTAACCGTTTGGAAAGAAATCGACTGTGGTTTGGTTAAACCCAACAAATTGAATATCCGCTGGCCTTTGAACAGTGCCAAACTGACGGCCCAAGCCAAACGCGAAATCGATCGCGTATTGATTCCGCTGTTGAAAAACAATCCCGGAACCCGCATTGAATTGAGCTCACACACCGACTCCCGCGGTTCCAAAGAATACAACAAACGCCTTTCGCAAATGCGCGCCGATGCCATCAAGAATTACTTGATTTCCAAAGGTATCGATCCTTCGCGCATCGTTTCCAAAGGTTATGGCGAAGAACGTCTGTTGAACAACTGCTCCGACGGTGTACCTTGTAGCGAAGCTCAACATGCCGTTAACCGCCGTACGGAATACCGCATTATCAATGCCGAATAATTACGGTAATCATAAATAACCGAAACCGTCCTGCTTGCAGGGCGGTTTTTTATAACATTTCATATTTATATTTTTAGTAAATTGCCTTTAAAAATTTATCGTTATGGGAATTTTTGACAAACTCAAACAAATGTTCAAGCCGGCACAACAAAAGGCCGCCGAATGGGCCGATGAAGCCGCCGAAACTTTGGACGACATCAAGGACAAAGCCGCCGATGCGGTGGAAGACCTGAAAGAAAAAACCGAAGAAATCGCCGACAAGGTAGGCGATAAAATAGAAGACCTCAAAGAGGAATATGCCGACGACGTACAAGAGCTCAAAGAAAAAGCCAAAACCACCATTGACAAGGCCACCGAAAAAGCTTCCGAAATGGCCAAGGAAATGACCGAAAAAACCGAAAGCTTCGTCAGCGGAGCCAAGGAAAAATTGGCCGATATTACCGAGGAAGTGGCGGAAAAAGCGCAGGATATCAAGGAAGATTTGGCGGAAAAAACCCAAGACCTGGCCTCCAAAGCCAAAGACCTCAAACAAGATTTGGCCGAAAAAACCCAAGATATCGCTTCCAAGGCCAAAGAAGTAACCGGCGACCTGGCCTCCAAAGCCAAGGAAGTAACGGAAGACTTATCGGCCAAGGCCAAGGATCTTACCGGCCAAGCCGAAGAGCAATCCGAAGACATCGCTTCCGAAATCAAGGATCAAAATCCGGACAAACCGGAGGCTTAATCATTTGCCTTTGTTCGTTGAACGGGTATGCCCGGCGTGGGTGTACCCGTTTTTGTTATGATGAAAACCCGGAATGGGGCACCTTTGGAATCCGTGAAATAAAGAAACGCCCTTCATCTCGATGAAGGGCGTTTTTGATATAAAAAGATATGCTTAGGCTTTTCCGGCCAGTTTGCGCAGATAATTCAGTGCGCTGCCGGCTTTGAACCATTCGATTTGTTCTTCGTTGTAGGTATGATTCACTTTGATGATATCGATGCTGTCGTCGGGATGAACGATTTCCACCGTCAGGGGTTTTCCGGGTGCGAATTCGTTCAGGTCCACGAAGTTGAAGCGATCGTCTTCCAGGATTTTGTCGTAATCCTTTTCGTCGGCAAAGGTGAGGGCCAGCATACCTTGTTTTTTCAGGTTGGTCTCATGGATGCGGGCGAAGGATTTGACGATAACGGCAATCACACCCAGGTGGCGGGGTTCCATGGCGGCATGTTCGCGCGAGGAGCCTTCGCCGTAGTTGTGGTCTCCCACAATGACGCTTTGGAGTTTGGCTTCTTTCAGGTCGCGGGCCACTTTGGGAACGGGTTCGTACTTACCCGTAAGCGGGTTTTTGGTTTCGCCGGCTTTACCGGTGAAGGCATTTACGCCGCCGGTGAGCAGGTTGTTGGAGATATTGTCCAGATGGCCGCGATATTTGAGCCAGGGACCGGCGGGAGAAATATGATCGGTGGTACATTTGCCGATAACCTTGATGAGCAAGGGGGCGTTGTAAATGTTATCGCCGTTCCATGCGGGGAAGGGGGTAAGCAGTTGTAAACGTTCGCTGTTGGGGTCGATAACGATTTCCACGTCCGAACCGTCTTCGGCGGGCGGGATGAAGCCCGGATCGTCGGTTTCGAAACCTTGGGGCGGCAATTCCCAGCCCGTGGGGTCTTCGAGGCGGACTTCTTCGCCTTTATCGTTGGTAAGGGTGTCCGTACGGGGATCGAAATCCAGTTTTCCGGAAATGGCCAGGGCCATCACCATTTCGGGCGAGGCCACAAAGGCATGGGTATTGGGGTTGCCGTCGTTGCGTTTGACGAAGTTACGGTTGAAAGAGTGGACGATGGAATTGCGGTGTTGGTCGGCCACGTCGTCGCGGCGCCATTGGCCGATACACGGACCGCAGGCATTGGTGAAGATGGTGGCGCCCAGTTGCTTGAAGATGTCCAGGAGTCCGTCGCGTTCAGCAGTGTAGCGTACTTGTTCGGAGCCGGGGTTGATACCGATACGGGCTTTGGGTTTGATGCCTTTTTCCAGGGCTTGTTTGGCCACCGATGCGGCACGCGAAAGGTCTTCATAGGACGAGTTGGTACAGGACCCTATGAGTCCCCATTCCACTTGGAGGGGCCAATCGTTCTTGGGCGCTTCTTCCTTCATTTTTTCCACCGGCGTATCGCGGTCGGGCGTGAAGGGGCCGTTGAGATGGGGTTGGAGTTCGTCCAGGTTGATTTCGATGACTTGGTCGTAGTATTTTTCGGGATTTTCGTACACTTCGGGGTCGGCTTGGAGGTATTCGCGGATTTCGTTGGCCATGTCGGCCACTTCGTCGCGGCCGGTGGCGCGCAGGTAGCGTTCCATGGCGTCGTCGTAGGCGAAATTGGAAGTGGTGGCACCCACTTCGGCGCCCATATTACAGATGGTACCTTTACCGGTGGCGGAGATGCTTTGTGCGCCCGGTCCGAAGTATTCGATGATGGCACCGGTTCCGCCCTTCACGGTGAGGATACCGGCCACTTTCAGAATCACGTCTTTGGGTGCGGTCCAGCCGCTGAGCTTACCGGTGAGTTTGATACCGATGAGTTTGGGCCATTTGAGTTCCCAAGGCATTCCGGCCATGGCATCCACGGCATCGGCGCCGCCTACGCCCACGGCCACCATACCCAATCCGCCGGCATTGGGCGTATGGGAGTCGGTACCGATCATCATACCGCCGGGGAAGGCATAATTTTCCAACACCACTTGGTGGATAATACCCGCGCCGGGTTTCCAAAAACCGATACCGTATTTACGGGCGGCGGATTCCAGGAAGTTATACACTTCGTTGTTGCGGTTGAGGGCTTCCTGCAAATCCTTGTCGGCACCCATATAGGCCTGAATCAAGTGGTCCAGGTGAACGGAAGTGGGTAAGGCCACCTTGTCCTTTCCGGCCAGCATAAATTGCAGCAGAGCCATTTGGGCCGTAGCATCCTGCATGGCCACACGGTCCACTTTGAATTTTACGTAATCCTTGGCCCGTTCGTAAGCACGGTCGGGCATGCCTTGCCAAAGATGACTGTACAATATTTTTTCCGACAAGGTCAAGGGTCGTCCTACGATTTCCCGCGCCTTGTTGACCCGTTCGGGAATATGCGCATATACGCTTTTGATCATGTCCAAATCTTTTACCATAATAAGTCGATTTATTTGATTCGGTATCAAATTTAATGATTTATAACCGATTTTCCCATATCATTGATAAGAATAAATTGAAATGAAATTTTAAATATTGGAAATTAAATACCTTTCATTTTTTATGTTGTAATTTTATCTTTTTTCTAAAAAATAGGCTTTTCGTTAGGTTCCGCAGGGATGGGCTAATAGTGGTTTTCGTAAATTTTACGGATAAAAAGTTTGCCGGAAAGGGAAGATGGGCTTGTAGGGTTTGGCCGGTTTGGTGCGTTGGATTAGGGCAGGGGACAGGTCACACCCCCCGGGCGAGGTCGATGCGACTAACTCTTCGGGCGAGGGGGCGTAGCGATATGCGCGGAGGCCTTGCCGAAGTTCCGGCCGCGGAATGCCGGCGTACAGCGGGGAGCCGCCATTCCGCGGCGGGTTGGCAAGTGTTGGGATTGTGGGGGTGGCAAGCATTGGTGCCGGACGAGAGCAAGGCCGAGCACATACAAGCGGAGCATCCGCCTGAGGCGGACACGGCCACTGTCACCCGCGGCCTTGTGCGTTGGCCCGAGGAAGGGACGCGCCCAAATAAAATTTTTAAATTAGGCGCTTTGGTCATTTGTCTGAAAGTTGTTAAAAAAACGGGTTTTGGGATTTGGGATTTGGGATTTGGGATTTAGGATTTAGGTAGGGATGTACTTATGCTTTACCCGGTTTGAGGGGTACGAATGCGAATTTTTCGTATTTCTCGGTCATGACATTTCCGGATTCGTCTTTGATGATGCGCCACATATCCTGCGTGCCTTTGCCTACGGGAATCACCATTTTGCCGCCGGGTGCCAATTGCTCCACCAAGGCCGGAGGCACATAGGGAGCCGCGGCCGTCACGATAATGCGATCGTAAGGAGCAAAAGCGGGCAGGCCTTTGTAGCCGTCACCGTACACCAGGCGTTCGGGATAATAACCCAAAGCCTCCAAACGTTCCTTGGTTTCTTCGTAAAGGCTCTTGATGCGCTCCACCGAATAGACCCTTGCACCCATTTCCAGCAACACGGCCGTTTGGTAACCCGATCCCGTACCGATTTCCAATACTTTCATGCCGGGTTTCAGGTCCAATAATTGTGTCATGTAAGCCACGGTAAAAGGTTGGGAAATGGTTTGTTCGCTACCGATGGGCAGGGGTCTGTCCTCATAGGCATAAGGTCCCAAGGCGGGGTCGATGAAGCGGTGTCGCGGTATGCGCTCGATGGCTTGAAGAACGGATTCGTCGCGGATGCCTTTGCTCCGAAGCAATTCCACCAGTTCGCGGCGGGGACGGAAATATTTTAAATCGTTGTCGTTAGGCGTCATCATTTTTACGGTCGATAAATCGGATTTTGATGCGAAAATAAGCAAAAATCAAGGTCATTACGGGGCTAATGAGATTGAAAAAGGCGTAAATAAAATAGTCATAAGTGCTTACTCCCAAAACTTTGGCATTGTAGGCGCCGCCGGTGTTCCAAGGAACCAGTACCGAGGTTACCGTTCCCGAATCTTCGAGGGTGCGGCTCAGGTTTTCCGGAGCCAAACCCGCATCATCGAAGGCTTGTTTGTACATTTTTCCGGGCACCACGATGGCCAGGTATTGGTCGGAGGCGGTGGTGTTGAAAAGAATACAGGTCAGATCCGTAGCGGCAAACAGACCGAAAACACCTTGCAGGCTTTGCAGCAGGAAAAGGCTGATGCGTTTCAAAGCGCCGATAGCTTCCATGATGCCGCCGAAAAACATGGCGCTGATAATCAACCAAACGGTGGACAACATACCGAACATACCATTGCTGGTGAACAAGTCTTTCAGCAAAGGTTCGTCCGTGGGAATGGCCGTATCGCCCACGATGGAAAGCGTAATGATGCGGTAGGCTTCCCGAACCGACAAATACGACTGACCCGAGAGCCGCAGCAATAAATCCCTTTGAAAAATCAAGGTGGCCAATATACCCAAAACAACGCCGGCAAACAAGGCGATAAGCGGACGTGTTTTCATGACAATTAACAGGATAACCGCCAGCGGAACCACAAAAAGCCAGGGGGTAATACGGAAACTTTCTCGGATGGCAATCAGCAAATCCGAATGGTCGGTGGCGGAGGGTACATCATGATGAAATCCCAGCAACACAAACAGGAGAAAAGCGATGCCGATGGAAGGAACGGTGGTGTAGAGCATATAGCGCACATGGGTGAAAAGGTCGGTTCCGGCCACGGCGGCGGCCAAATTGGTGGTATCGGACAAAGGCGAAATTTTATCGCCGAAATAAGCGCCCGAAATCACGGCGCCGGCGATCATGGCGGGGTCATAACCCATGGCCTTTCCGATGCTCATAAGGGCCACTCCTACGGTGGCGGTGGTGCTCCACGAGCTGCCGATGGTCACCGAAACCAAAGCCGCGATCACCAAAGCCGTGGCCAGGAAAATATGCGGATTCAGCAGTTTCAATCCGTAATAGATCATGGTGGGAATCACGCCGCTCAGTAGCCAGATACCCGTCAAGGCGCCTACAAACAGCAGGATGATGATGGCATTGGAGGTTTGGGCCAGATTGCGGGCCGCATGGTTGAGCATGTCGTCGTAGGGGATGCTTTTGCGCAAGCCGATAATGCCGGCGGCGATGCCCGCCAAAATCAAGGCAAATTGGTTGGGACCCGAAGTGGCTTCGTCTCCGAAGATGCGTACGTTTATGACCAAAAACAAAATGAGAATCGCCAACGGCAACAAGGCTTCCCACAGGTTGACGGGAATACGGGGCTGATGGGTAAACGTCTTTTTGGTGCTCAAAACGATATTTTGAATTAATTTTACCAAAAATACGAAAATATGTTACGCATAGGCTACGATGCCAAGCGGATTTTCCACAACCGCACCGGATTGGGTAATTACGGACGTGATTTGGTGCGGATAATGGCCGGACATTTTCCCGAAAATCAATATATATTGTATAATCCCAAAAAGGCGCGTTCGCCTTTGTTTGAGCCGGGAACGCATATGATCGAGCGGCGGCCTTCTGGTTTGGCGTACAAGATGTTTCCGTCGCTTTGGCGGAGCCGGGGAATTTTGAAGGATTTGAAAAAAGATCAAATTGATGTATATCACGGATTGAGCGCCGAATTGCCCGTGGGTATTTCCCGCAGCGGCATTCGTTCGGTGGTGACGGTCCACGATTTGATTTTTATACGTTTTCCGCATTTGTACAAAGCCTTCGACCGCTGGATTTACCGGAAAAAATTGGAACGTGCCGTGTCCGAAGCCGACCGTATTGTGGCCATAAGCCGGCAAACCCGCGACGATTTGGTGAGGTTCGTTAAAGCTCCGGAATCGAAAATGGAGGTGATTTATCAAGGATGCCATCCCGTCTTTAAACAGGCATTTACTTCCGGCGAATTGGAAAATTACCGGCAACAAGCGGAATTGCCTTCCGGTTTTTTGTTGCAAGTGGGTACCATTGAGCCGCGCAAAAACGCCTTGACGGTGGTACGTGCCTTGAAGGATTTGCCCTATCATTTGGTGTTGGTGGGGCGGCGTACGGATTATTATGCCCAAATAGCCTCTTTTATTCGTGAGCATCGTATGGAAGACAGGATTCATGTGTTGCCGCACGTATCCTTGGCAGATTTGGCCAAATTGTACCGTTTGGCCAAAGTTTCGGTGTATCCGAGCATATTCGAAGGTTTCGGCATTCCCGTAATCGAGAGTTTGTATGCCGGAACGCCGGTGATTACCAATGCCCGGGGTGTTTTTCCCGAAGCGGCGGGTCCGGGTGGTATCTATGTGGAGGATGTGACCGATGTGGGTGAAATGCAGGAAAAAATACGTTGGAGTATGGAGAATGACCTGAGCGAATTTGCCCGAAAGGGTAGGGAATATGTACGCCGGTTCGACGATGAGGTGTTGGCGGCGCAATGGATGGAAACTTATGCGCGGTTGGCGGGATTATGAGGGGTTTTTGCGGTGTTGTTTGCGGTATTGCGAAGGGGTGGTTCCCGTTATTTTCTTGAAGGCGGCGTTGAAGGTGGAAAGGGAATTGAATCCCGAGTCATAGGCCACGGCTTCGATTTTCAGGTCGGTTTCGCGTAGCAGGCGTTTGGCTTCTTCGATGCGGTATTTGTTGACAAATTCAAAGAAATTTTGTCGGTGGTATTGATTGATGACTTGGGATAAATAATTGGGTTTTACTTGAATGATTTCGGCCAATTTGTTAAGGCTAAGGTCGGGTTCCAGGTAGATATTTTTATTTTGCATCATTTCCAACAGGCGATTGTTGATACGTTCCGCTTCTCCGGGATCCAATTTCGACCAATGGTAACGCATCAGTTTTCGTTTTCGTTCCATTTGTTTTTTCAAATACCAGCGGTAGATAAGAAATCCCGTGGTCAGGAACATCAGAAAAATGAATATAAGGATGTAGAATCCCGTTGTTTGATAAAAATGCGGCAAAATGCGAATGACCAACGGTTGTGGGGCATGGGTCCAGATGCCGTCGTTGTTGGCGGCTTTGTAGTGGAGTTTATAATGGCCCGGAGGCAGATTGAAATAGCGTGCACGGGCAAGATAATTGCCTGTGTGCCAATGACGGTCGTAAGGTTCCAGTTTCCAGGCATACCGGTTTTTGTCGGGTTGAATGAGATTCATCAGCAAAAATTCCGCTTCGATTTGGTTTTGGTCGGGTTGAAGGATTATACGGTTTTGGTCGAGTGGGTGAGGGTGTCCGTTTACTTTGAATTTGTCGATGCGGAGTGGCGCCCGGTAGGTATTGACCGGAAGGCTGTCGGGATGAAAAAAGAGCAGTCCGCCCGTACCGCCGAAATAAAGATATCCTTTGTCGTCCTTGAAAGAAATATATTCGGCGAAGGTAAGGTCCTGCCATCCCATATTGTGTACGTAAATCCTGTTGGACAGTCCGTCGGAAGCCCCGTAGATTTTGCTTTTGCCGGTTCGGGGGTCGAATTTGACGATATGATGGGTGGTGGTGAGCCAAATATTGTCGTGATCGTCGGTGAGCAAGGCCTTGATATTATTATCGGGTAGTCCGTCTTTAACGGTGTAGGCTTTGAAACGTCCTTCTTCTGGCAGATATTCGTTGAGGCCGCCTCCCTGGGTGGAAATCCAGAGATGTCCGTCTGCATAGGTTAAATCGTTGATAACGGACGATGTGATGCCGGTACTGTCGTTTTTATCATATTGGAACACAGTAAAATGACCCGTTTCGGGATGAAAAAGGTTGAGCCCGTCCTTGGTTCCCAGCCATATCCGGCCTTTGGGGGTGACAAATATTTTATATACCCTTCCGTCGCTCAGGCTATTGGGGTCCAGGCTATCGGGCATAAAGCGCAGAAATTGTTGCCGGGCGGGATCGTATCGAACGGCACCCCACCAAAAAGTGCCGAACCAAATTTTGCCTTCCCGGTCGGGAGTGATTTCGCCTACAAAATTACTGCTGATGCTTTGGAAGTTGTTTTTATCGTAAGTAAAATGATGCAGTAGTCGTCCCGTGCTGTCGATGCAATAGACGCCGTTTTCGGTTCCGGCCCACAGGCGGCCCGATGAGTCGGGATAAAAGGCAAAATAACGGTAGGCACCCGGGAACAGGTGATTGACTTTCCGGGCTTCCAGCGTAACAGGGTTTACCCGGAACACGGCTCCTTCGGAACCCACCCAAAGGCGGTTTTGTTTGTCCTTGGCAATGGCGGTATATTCCATGGCGGGCAAATGACCCGGTTTGGGCGGGTAGGTGGGAAACACATGGAATTTTTTGTTCTTTTTCAGGATATCGATACCTTGGTATTCCGTTCCGAACCATAAATAACCGGCTTTGTCTTGATAGATGGCCGTGGTGATGGTGTTGGAAATGCCATGGGGCCGGTTGGGCGAGGGTAAATAATGAATCATCCGGCGTCGCCCGGGGAGGACTTTGTAAGTTCCGTAGAACCATGTTGTGATCCATAGGTTATTACGGTCGTCGATATATAGATCCATGTTGTGGCAAATAAGGCCCCGGTTGGAGAGTTTGGTATTGTAGATCAAACGTTGTTGGCGGCCGGTTCGCAGATTGTAGCGAATGACATATCCCAATTTAGTGCCTATCCAAACCACATCGGGATTATTACGGTCGGGGATAATGCGTGTAAGAAAATAAGGAAGAACACTGGGCGCGCGGCGTATGTCGTTGCGGCTAAGCAGTTCGATAGGGCGGTATTGACCCGTCGCGGGGTGATAATCCAAAAGACCGTGGCGTCCGTCGATAATGAGCAGGTGTCCGTTTTGCCGGACAAGCATACGTATCATCCGGGGTTTTTCCGAGGATCGCTTCACGGGAAACGAAAGCATGGTCCGGACGCTACGGCTACCGGGACGGTAATGGTAGAGCGTATTTTTCCGGTGGTTGATAATCCATAAATTTCCTTGGTTGTCTCCGGTGATTTGGGTAATATAAGCATTCCGAAGCGGTCCGGGCAGTGCTTGAAAATCATCCGTGCGGGGGCGGTACAGGTACATGCCGTTTTCGGTACCAATCCACAAGCTATTTTCGGCGTCCAGGTAGAGTTCCGTGACAACATGATATCCTAAGCTGTTGGGGTTGTCGGCTTGCGGAAGATAGATGATTTTTTCTTTACCGTTGTAGCGTATCAAGCCGTTTTTGGTGGCTATCCACATCCTGCCGGTACTGTCCTGCAATAGTTTGGTAACGGAGTTTTGTTGGTTGTCGCCCGGGAAAGTCAAATGATAAAATCCGCTTTCTCTTACTTCGGGGATTTCTTGTAAATAAATATTTTCCGGTTCTTGTGCCGGTAGTGCATGATAAAACAGAAAAAATACCCACCAAAAGAGGGAAAAAGTGGTTTTCACGGCTAAATAATCTATACAAATATAAGGGAAATTGTTAAATCGTTGAATCGTGTAATCGTGGAACCGGTTTATGCTGTTGAACAGTTGAATAGATGTGGGACGGATGACGGATGACCGATGACCGGTGCTTTTTCGGGACACGGGAAACGGAGAACGGGAAACGTGGTTTTTTCTGTTGAATAGTTGAAGAGTTGAATAGATTTGTTAAACCGTGCAACCGTTAAATCGTTAAACCGATTTTTTCCAGTCGAACAGTTGAAT
>JAADEB010000110.1 GCA_013153655.1 Chlorobiota bacterium | reverse complement strand
GGCATTGGCAAGCCGCCGGCGCCGGACGAGAGCAAGGCCGAGCACATACAAGCTTCGATCCGCCTGAGGCGGACACGGCGCCAATGACCCGCGGCCTTGCGCGTGGGCAAGAGGAAGGGACGCGCCCAAAATAATCAAAACTTAATATGGGGTCAATCCTCGTAGGAATACGGCTGCCATACGTGGTCCGGGTTTTTATTTTCCGAACAGGCGGACGATGTCGGCGCCGTTGGCCAATATGAGTAAAGTCAGCAGGATAACGAATCCGACGATTTGGGCTTTTTCCAGGAATTTTTCACCCGGTTTGCGTCCCGTTATCATTTCGTAGAGGGTAAACATGGCATGGCCGCCGTCGAGGGCGGGGATGGGCAGAAGGTTCAGTACCGCCAACATGATAGACAGGAAGGCCGTGATTTCCCAAAATGCCAGCCAATTCCAGGTTTTAGGGAAAATTTTGGCGATGCTCATAAAACCGCCGACACCTTTGTAGGCTCCGGTGGAAGGGTTGAAAATCATTTTGAGCTGGTCGATGTAGGAGCTGAGTGTGTTCCAGGCACGATGGAGTCCTTTGCCGATGCCGTCGAAAAATCCGTAGCGGTTGTATTCGATGCGCAGAAAACCTTCTTTTTCCAATTCGTCGAGGGGCAGGGAGGCCAATTGCACACCCAATTTTCCTTGGTCGTTGACATGCACTTTTTTGTCGATATTTTGACCATTACGGTTTATGGTGATGGTGATGTCATTTCCCTTATGGTTATGGAGATAATCCATTACTTGGTCCATGTATTTGACGGGTTTTCCGTCTACGGCCACGATGCGGTCGCCTTTTTGGAGACCGGCCTCTTTGTTGGGGGAATCTGGCATAACTTTCCCTACCACAAAAGGATAGCGCAGGTTGATAAGGCCGGTTTTTTGTTTGTTTTCAATCAGGCGTTTGGGCAAATCCTTGGGAATGTTGATGTCGAGGGTATCGGAACCGCGTACCACCGTGGCTTGGCTTGCGGTGATGAGGGGCACATTGGGTGCACCTATCAGATCGTCCAGGTATTTTACGGATTTGCCGTCCAATGCGATAATGCGGTCGCCCGTGCGGAAACCGATATCTTGTAAGACGGGGTGGGGAATCCAAAGGCCGTCGTGCAGGCTATCCAAAGGGATTTTTTTGTCGCCCCAAGTCCAGGCAATCATGATGTAGATGATGACGGCCAAAATCAGGTTTACCATGATGCCGCCGAGCATGATTAACAGCCGTTGCCAGGCGGGTTTGCTCCGGAATTCCCAGGGTTTGGGTTCCGTATTCAAAAATTCCTTGTCCATGCTTTCGTCGATCATGCCGGCGATTTTTACGTAACCGCCCAGCGGAAGCCATCCGATACCGTATTCGGTTTCGCCGATTTGTTTTTTGAACAGGGAAAATTTGGGATTGAAAAACAGGTAAAATTTTTCCACTTTGGTTTTGAACAGTTTGGCCATGAGAAAATGCCCCATTTCGTGTAAAACGACCAGGAGGGAAATGCTCAACAGGAATTGTGCTATGACGATTATGATTTCTTTCATGAGAAAAAATTGGTTTTGCAAAGGTAATAAATTAGCTGCAAGCCCAAATGACGCAAATATCGTGCCCGGAATTAGGTGCCAAACAAAAAAGCCTCCTCCACGAGGGAGAAGGCTTTTTGTGATGTGTTGGTGAATACGGATTATTTAACTTCTTCGTAATCCACGTCTTCGATGTCGTCGCCGCCTTGGGAGTCGTTGCCGCCTCCTTGTTGGGAAGCGCCTGCATCTTGGGAAGCGCCTGCTTGGGCTTGGGCGGCGTTTTGGATATCGGCCGAGGCTTGGGTAAGCACTTCTTCGGCTTTTTTGACGGCGGCTTCGGCGCGTTCGGCATCGCGTTTGTCGAAGGCGTCTTTCAGTTCTTTGACGGTTTCTTCGATTTTGGCTTTGGTGCCTTCGCTGATTTTGTCCTTATGGTCTTCCAGGAGTTTTTCCAGTTGGAAGGCCGTGGCGTCGGCTTTGTTCAGCTTTTCGGCGTTTTCTTTGGCGATGCGGTCGCGTTCGGCGTTTTCTTCGGCTTCTTTTTTCATGCGTTCGATTTCTTCGGGCGTAAGGCCGGACGAAGCTTCGATACGGATGTCTTTTTTCTTGCCGGTTTTTTTGTCCATGGCCGTTACGTTGATAATACCGTCGGCGTCGATGTCAAAGGTTACTTCGATTTGGGGTTCGCCGCGGCGTGCGGGCGGAATACCGTCCAAATGGAAGCGGCCGATGGTTTTGTTGTCTTTGGCCATGGGACGTTCGCCTTGGAGTACGTGGATTTCCACGCTGGGCTGATTGTCGGTGGCCGTGGTGAAAATTTGCGATTTTTTGGTGGGAATGGTGGTACCGGCTTCAATGAGCTTGGTCATCACACCACCCATGGTTTCAATACCCAGCGACAGCGGGGTTACGTCGAGCAAGAGCACGTCTTTCACGTCGCCGCTGAGCACACCGCCTTGGATAGCGGCACCCACGGCTACCACTTCGTCGGGGTTCACATTTTTGGATGCTTTTTTGCCGAAGTATTTTTCAACGGCTTCCTGTACCATGGGCACACGCGTGGAACCACCCACCAGGATTACGTCGTCGATGTCCGAAGGTTTCAGGTTGGCTTTTTTCATGGCGTCGTCCACCGTCTTGATGGTGCGGTCCACCAGGTCGTGAATCATTTTTTCGAATTGCGAACGGGTGAGTTTTTTCACCAAGTGTTTAGGTCCGCTTTCGGTGGCCGTGATGTAGGGCAGGTTGATTTCGGTTTCGGAGCTCGACGACAATTCGATTTTGGCTTTTTCGGCGGCTTCGCGCAGACGTTGGAGCGCGATGGGATCTTTGCGCAGATCCACGCCTTCTTCTTTTTTGAATTCGTCGGCCAGCCAGTTGATGATGCGTTGGTCGAAGTCGTCACCACCCAAGTGCGTGTCGCCGGCGGTGGACAATACTTCGGTTACGCCGTCGCCAATGTCCAGGATGGAGATATCGAATGTACCGCCACCGAGGTCATATACGGCGATTTTCTTTTCTTTGTCGGTTTTGTCCAATCCGTAGGCCAAAGCGGCAGCCGTAGGTTCGTTGATGATACGGCGCACTTTCAGTCCGGCGATTTCACCGGCTTCTTTGGTGGCCTTACGTTGGGCGTCGTTGAAGTAAGCCGGTACGGTAATGACGGCTTCTTTGACGGGTTGTCCCAAATAGTCTTCGGCCATTTTTTTGAGTTTTTGCAGGATCATGGCCGAGATTTCCTGCGGGGTGTATTGTTTGTCGCCAATTACCACGCGGGGCGTGTCGTTGGGACCTTGAACCACTTTATAGGGAACGCGGTCGATTTCGCCTTTTTCTTTGAGTTCGGAGTAGGATTTACCCATGAAACGTTTGATGGAGAAAATGGTACGTTCGGGGTTGGTCACGGCTTGACGTTTGGCCGGATCACCCACTTTGATTTC
>JAADEB010000105.1 GCA_013153655.1 Chlorobiota bacterium | reverse complement strand
CCGCCGCTCGTACCCGTGAGGGCGGGTGTAATGACCGGCACAATATAGTCTTGAAAATAGGAAGCATACACATCCACCCCCGCTTTTACATCATTCCAACGGCGTTCGGCATACACTTCCACTTGGTTGTTGTATTCGGGGCGTAAATGCGGGTTGCCGATATATTCCCGCGAATCCTCGCCCACAATAAACCTGTGAATATATCGCTCAATCATGGAAGGCGTCCGTCCACCACGACCCACAGCCAAATCCACCCGCCAATCTTTCCGGCGGTATTTAGCCGAAAAATTACCACTGAGCATCAAATCCTTACGGGGACCTACGCTGCCATAGATTTGCAACATTTCGGGATCGGGATCCTTGGCATTGGAATAAACGAAGTCCAAGCGTGCACCCATGCTCAGGGTCCAACGGTCGTTCATCTTGTGATTGGCTTGGGAATACAGGCCTACATTACGAATACAGGCGTTTTGCCATACTTTCAAATCTTTTACCACGGGAGGTTTGAGCGAATCTCCGGTATTGGGATTTATATAAATAACCACGTGCTTGGTGCCGTCGCGGTGAATCATATCGGCATCCAAACCGGAATATACGAACCATTTTTCCTTGGGTTTCCAGCCTATTTCCACCTTGCCGCCCCGTGTTTCGGAAAACACCGGCGTGCGTGCATCAATGGCCGGATAATTGGGCCTTGGTTCGTCCATGCCGTAACCGTTGGTCATCAAATGATCCACGTAGGAAGAATAAAACTTAATGTGTAAACGTTTGATCTTTCCTTTCAAATTTTCGGCTTTGTAACCGGTGGAAAGCAAATAACTGTCGTCTTTGGGCGAATCCATCATAAGACCGGCATGTTTGATATCGCGACCGAATTTCTGATGCCAATTGGCATACAAGCGTTTACCCGTATCGAATTGATATCCGGCTTTCAAGGAATAACTCGTGGTCTTGAAACCGGCGGGAGTTACAACGCCGTCGCCGTCCTTATAGTCACCGAAATCGCGATATTCGCCTTCGATGCCCAAATCGTATTTTTCCTTCACATAGGCCAATTCGGCTCGCGTTACGATATTTTGGCCGTTGGTTTCGTAACCGCCTTCCAGCACACCGTGTGTACCCGGACCATAACTACGCGGCGAACGCGTCACCATATTCACCACGGCGCCGAAGGTTTGACCGTAGCGCACCGTATAGGGGCCTTTCACCACCTCGATGGCTTCGATGTCTTCGGGGATTACATGGGCCGTAATGGGATCCATGCGGTTGGGACAGGCGTTCACGATTTTGTCGCCGCCATTGTAGCGAATATTCATTTGCTCGTATTTGAACGAACGCAGTGAAGGTTCCAGGGAGGTATTGGAACGTTTTTGTATGCTGAATCCGGGAATGTCGCTAAACAAATCGGCGGCATTTCGCGGTTGGCTGTTTTTTTTGTCGCTATCCATTACCACAACGGAATGAACGGGATTTTGCAATTCTTTTTCCGCCGTAATGGTGATAATATCCAATTGCACGGGTTGCGACATTTCGATACCCTTCATCTTTACGTGCAATACGGGCTTTTCCACTTTTATTTTTACTTCCTTGTAGCCCACAAAGGAAAATATGAGGACGGTACCTTTTTCCACTTCTATTTCGAATTTTCCGTCCCAATCGGTATGGGTTTTTATTTTTTTATCGGGCGTATAAATGTTTACGCCGGGTAAAGGTTCACCGGTACCGGCATCCGTGACCGTGCCCTTGACATGTATCGTTTGTGCACCGGCCCACATAAGCGTCATGATCATCCATAATGTAAGGATTCGCTTCATCATTGTTTTTTTTTTGAATTTTAAGTTAAACCAAATGGGGTTAGCAAAAATGCCTTTTGCATCTACCGCACCACGGGGATTAAAACGGAACCGGTCCGGAGATTTCGGTCCTATGACCGGCTCCGTAAAAATATCTTTAAGGTTAAATGATTAGCCCAAAGACAAAATAGCTAAATACTCATAAACGGGTGCGGTAACGGCTCTTTTTCCGGCATATCTGTCATCTTCGCCTGACGCGAAGATAAAATCCGCATAAAGCAAATATCGGAAAAACCGAACCGGAAAAATAAGAGCCCGCTTAGGCTGCCGGAGGACGGAAAATTCGATGTACAAACAAAAAAGCGTACAAATCCGGTTGGCTGCCGGGTTCCTGGGTACGCGGCACCACCCATTCGGGTTTCGCCACATCCCGGTCGCTGTCAAACGGAGGAATAAAAACAAAATGAGGCGCCACCAATACACTTTTGGACTTGGAATGCTTCACGGGCGCCGCCCGCTTGATAAGCGCCTGTAAATAAGGATCGTCAAAACTGCTTGCCTCCTGTAAATAAGCCGCCATATCTTGCGAGGCCTTCCATTGATGCCATTCCGACACCAAAAAAGGCACCGTAGGGCTCAGCACCGTAACGGCCATCACCGAGAATAATAATATGAGGCTTACTTTCTTCTTCATATAATTTCTCCTTTACAAAAATGGAGCGCGACAGGCGAGAAAACAATGACAATTGTCAGTTTTTAAAATAAAACAACTTTCTTTTTCTATGTAATATTTCAACAATGGTCATATATTATCGCCTATACATTTCGGATGCGGCTTACAAAGCTATTGAAGGTTCCGGAATAAAAACCGGAGGGGGAAACATGAGCCCGGTAAACAAAAATAACACGTTTCCCATTTTCCGTGTTCCAAAGGAGGAGATTGCCACGGCTCCGCTTTCCTTTGCTTATTTCCAAGCGGCGGAGCCTCGCAATGACCGCACCGGTTACCGGTCAATATACCGATTTAACGATTTAACCATTGCACGGTTTAACGCTCTAATAATTAGGGAAAAGGTGAAAGGATCAAGGAGAAAGTGTTTGTAGTAAACATAGAACGGTAAACATGAGAAAATGACACAAAGCTATTAATCGATTTAACGATTACACGGTTTAACGATTTAACAGAAACTCCTCATCTCTTCAACATTTCAACAATTCAACTCTTCAACAGAAGCAGGAGATTCCTCAGTCGTAAACTCCTTCGGAATGACAAAGGTCGCTCTTTTGTTTTGTTACCGCCTTCGGAACACGTTGTGTCATTCCGAACGAACGTGAGGAATCTCTTTCCTTATGGGTTTATTGCTTATGAGATTCCTCCCGCCAGAGACGGACACGGCGATTTAACGCTCAATAATATAGGGACAAGGTAAAAGGTGAAAGGTTAAAGTGCGGCGAAGCCGCTAATCGATTTAACGGTTTAACGATTTCACGGTTTAACAAATTGCAAATCAATCTCTTCAACTTTTCAACTTTTCAACAAAAAAAACCGTTCCCCGTTCCCCGTTTCTCGAAAAAAAGCACCGGTCACCGGTCCTCCATCCTTTCTTCTTCTTCCCGGATTTAGGACTTAGGATTTGGGTTTTTATTTTTCATTATTCATTGAATAAATCGTGTTCCACAGAAGGAGAT
>JAADEB010000045.1 GCA_013153655.1 Chlorobiota bacterium | reverse complement strand
TATTCAACTCTTCAATCCCGATATGGATTTTCTATGCTCACCCTTCGGATTTCGCAGAAAATCTCATTCGGGACTTCGCTTCGCTCAGCTCTTCAACTCTTCAACAACAAATTCACCGCCAGCAACACCACCACACCCACGGCCAAGGGAAACAACGTGGCCACCAATGTCCATTTCCGGCTACCGGTTTCCTTGTAAATCGTATAAATCGTCGTACTGCAAGGATTGTGAAGCAAGCTGAAAAGCATAAAATTCACGGCCGTCAGCAGCGTCCATCCCGACATTTCCAAAAGATGTTTGACCGTATGACTGTCGCTTATATCCACCAACACGCCTTTTTCCACGCCTTGCAAGTCCACACCGTACACCATGATAATCAACATCAGCACCGTGGGAATGATGATTTCGTTGGCCGGAATACCGATGATGAAAGCCAGCAGAATAATTCCGTTGAGACCGAGCCATGCTCCCGGTCCATCCAAAAGCCGGACCAAATGTTCCGCCAGGCTCATGTCACCCATTTGCCAATGAGTTAAAATCCAAATCAACACCCCCACAGGCGCCGCAAACACCACCGCCCGCCAAAGCACTATCAAGGTGCGCTCCACCAGCGAAGTGTAAACGGTTTTCCAAAACTGCGGCACCCGGTAAGGCGGCAATTCCAAATAAAAAGCCGATACTTCGCCCCGCAACAAGGTTTGCGACAATAGCCACGAACCCGCAAACGACATGATGATACCCAACACCGCCACCCCAAACACCGCTCCCATAGCCGCCCATGCCGACCATCCGGCCGGTACCATGGCGCCTACAAACAAGGTGGCCAACAATATTTGCGTAGGCCAACGACCGTTGCAGAGGGAAAAATTATTGGTAATAATGGCAATAAGCCGTTCGCGCGGACTGTCGATAATCCGGGTGGACACCACCGCCGCCGCATTGCATCCGAAACCCATGGTCATCGTGAGCGCCTGCTTGCCGTGGGCGCCGGACTTCTTGTAGAGTTTGTCCAGGTTAAAAGCCACACGCGGCAAGTAACCGAAATCTTCCAACAGGGTAAACAGCGGAAAGAAAATAGCCATGGGTGGCAACATTACCGACACCACCCAGGCCGTGGTCAGATAAGCCCCGTCCACCAACGGCCCCGCCACCGCCGACGGCCAAGCCGACGTAAGATTTTTCAAGCCGGGATAAATACGCCCGATAAGCAAATCATACAACCACTGCGAGGGATAATTGGCCCCTTTAATCGTAATCCAAAGCACCAGCCCCAGCAACATGAACATAATCAAAAATCCGAACACACGATGCGTTACCCAATAATCGATTTTTTGGTCCAAGGTGTAGCGCCGTTTCCTGTCTTCCGTACTTACGGCTTCCGAGGCAATCAGGGAAGCCAGGCGGTAAATGGCTTGCGTAAAGCGGTCGTAGAGGCGGTCATGATAGCGCAAGCGGATTTCACGCACCAGCGCCAGTAGTTTTTCCAAGGCTTCTCGGTAGTTTTCCGTGCCGGGTTTTATGCCGAAGTATTTTTCCGGTTCGCGAAGAGCACGCAAAGTGGTGGGACAACCCGACAGCAAGCGTATGGCCGTCCAAACGGGATTGGGTAAACCGGGTAAGATTTTTTTCAACATGCTTTCCACCGGTTCCACCGCCGCTTGCAGTTCGTCAGGCCATTTTTCGATACGAAAAGGTTTAACATGCAGGCGCCCTTCGGCCACATCCGCCAGGGTTTTTACCAATTCCGCCACGCCTTCACCCGAGCGCGCATTGGTGGCCACCACGGGAATGCCCAAGCGCCGGGCCAAATGGCGCGTGTCGATACGGATACCGCGTTTTTCGGCCTCGTCGATGAGATTGAGCGCCAAAACGGCCTTGGGAACGATTTGCAGGATTTGAAGAACCAGGTTCAGGTTACGTTCCAGGCGGGTGGCGTCGGCCACAATGAGCGTAACGTCCGGCTTGTCGAACACCAGGAAATTGCGCGCCACTTCTTCGTCTTCCGAAGTGGTCATCAGCGAGTAGGTGCCGGGTAAATCCACCATTTTGTACACCTTGTCGCCGTAACGGAAATAACCTTCCTTGCGTTCCACCGTCTTCCCGGGCCAATTGCCCGTATGCTGACGCAAACCGGTCAGGCGGTTAAAAATCGTGCTCTTTCCCGTATTGGGATTGCCGGCCAGCGCCACCAGAAAATCGTAGCGGCGGTGCTCATCGCCCAGGGTCGTCAGCCCTTCGATGCCGTGAAACACACAATGACGGCAAAGCGTATTTCCCAATAAATCTTTCAATCCCGGCATAATTCCACCAATATTTTATCCGATTGTTCGCGCCGCAAGGCAATATGGGACCCGCGCACATGATAAGCCACCGGTTCGCCCAGCGGACTGACGAGATAGACCCAAACCCGCGTTCCCGGCACAAAACCCAAATCCAGCAAACGCTGCCGCGGCAGACCGCGCAAATCGTCCGCCAGCCGTACGATGCAGGCTTCCCGCCCCTTGGTCAGGTAGGTGAGCCGGAAAACACGGTCGTTCCATGTCGTTTCATCCACCGGTTCCACCGCCACGTGCCGCGCCACTTCCACCGGCACCATCAGGCGTTCACCCTCAAATGCCACAAACAATTCCCGCGGCGTACGGTCGATGATTTTGATCAAACCGCCCGGGTAGAAACCGTAAGCCAAAATACGCCTGAGAAGGCTTTCCGGTTCGTCCTCGATATGCAGGATACGCACCACTTGCCCGGGCGCCGCTTTGTCCAGCGCCATACTCCGCCGTGCCACCCATTCGCCTTCGGCGGTGGGAATGGGATCGCCATGAGGGTCCAACAGCGGAAAACCCAGGTATTCTTCCAGGCGGCGAATGTCGTCATCGGTCAGGTAATGCTCGCGACCTTCGGCCAAGCGGTGCCACCAAACGGGATGATGCCCCGTTTGTTCCGACAGATACACTTCAAAAAGGCGGTGGCGGCGTATCAAATCCCGTGCCCGTCGACGGCCGGCTTCGGTTAGGCGTTCGCTGCCGGGTTCCACCCACCCTTCGCGCCGCAGAATGGCCAAAAGCCTTTCCTTGTCTTTCAACAGGCCCGCGGGTGCGCTTTCCATACCGAAACCCGTGTGATCGGTTTCGCGGAAATACAGGTATTTGAGCAAATCCTCGGCCTTGCGGTATTGCTTTTTATGACTTCGCTTGGCAAACATAGGCGTAAAATTAGTCAAAATTTCCGGGTCATTTTCCATGCCGCTTTTCTTTCAATCGTAAAGGTTTATTGAATTAGGCTCTCTGGTAATATCCCTGAATGGTGTTGAAAAAACGGGATTTGGGATTTGGGTTGGCGATAGCATTAGATTTAACCGCCACATAATCAGCCAAATGGTGCATTTATAACTGGTGAACATGCGTTTTGAAAAAAACGGTTGCATTTTTTTCGTAAATTTCTCCTATTCGGAAAATCCCGGAAACCTTTCGACTTGTACCGGAGCG
>JAADEB010000092.1 GCA_013153655.1 Chlorobiota bacterium | reverse complement strand
AGCGGAATGGCCTGATCGTATTGTTTGGCTTGGAGCTTGCGCGCGATGAGGAAGCGCAGGGCGTCCACCATATATTCGTTTTCGCCGTGGTCCACCAGCCATTGGTAATGAGGTTCGGCTTTTTCGGGTTCGCCGGTTTGGCGGTAGATGTCGGCCAGGTAGGCATGGGCTTTTACGCGGTAGGCGCCTTCGGGGAAGCGGCGCAAATAGGAAACCAGGGCCGTGCGGGCGCCGGTGTAGTTTTTGAGGAAATATTTTTCGCGTGCGGCGTCGAAAATGTCTTTTTCCAGTTTGGATGTTTTCACGTCGAAGCCGTCCACGCTTTTGATGAAGGCGATGTAATCGTCCACCTTGTCCTCGTCGATATAGATGCGTTTGAGGTATCCGGCGGCTTCACGTGCTTCGGGAGAGCGGGGATGTTGGAGGATGAGTTGTTTGAAATAATCCTTGGCCTTGGCTTTGTTGCCGGCATTGTACATGGCCAGGCCGGCTTTCAGGAGCGCCACGGGCACGTAAGGACTTTTGGGATAACCGTCCACCAACCGGTCGAAGGTTTGGCGGGCTTTGGCGGGTTTGCCTTGGTTGAGATAGGTGGAACCCAGTTGGTAGAGGGCGTCGTCCACCAATCCCGAGCGGGGATATTGGCGGATGAATTTTTCCAGTTCTTCCACTTTGCGATCGTCGCGATTGACGAAGCCGTAGCTGATGGCTTTTTGGTAGAAGGCGTAATCGGCATCGGGGCCGCCGCGTTTGATGGCCTGATTGTAGGCTTCCATGGCGGGCCAATATTGTTTGGAGGCAAAATAACTGTCGGCCAGGCGCAGGTAGGCGTCTTTCAGGAGCTTGTCGTGCACGGGCTTGCGGACGAATTTGCTAAAATATTCGGCGGCTTTGTCGTATTGTTTTTGTTTGAAATACACATAACCCAGATTGTAGGGCAACAGGGCGGCTTCGTAGGAATGATCGTCTTCGTTGTTGACTTCGAATTGCTTGTAGGCCAGGCGGGCTTGGTCGTAGCGGCCGAGGCGGTAGAGGGCTTCGGCTTTCCAGAAGAGGGCTTTGTTGCGGTAGGCGATATCCTTGCCTTTGCGGATGCTTTCGTCCAGCAGGCGGATGGCGTCTTCGTAGCGGCCGTCGTTGAAGAGTTCCAGACCGCGCAGGTAGGCGGCTTTTTGGTATTCGGGGCGGGCGGTCATGCCGTTGCGGCGCATGGCTTCCAGGGCGTCGTCGTAGCGGTGCGAAGTGAGATAGGCATTGAGCATGAGCTCTTCCAATTCCTTGTTGCGCGGCGAGGCGGGATATCGTTTTTTGTAGCGGGCGATGGCATCGCCGATGGGTTCGTAGGGGTTGCCTGTTTCGTAACCCAATTTTATGTAATGATAGAGGGCGTCTTCCTGCAAATCCTTGTCGAAAGGCATTTCCGACACTTTTTTGAGGGCATTGAGGGCTTTTTGTTTGTCGCCTTTTCGGAGATAACATTTGGCCAGATGGTAGTAGGCATTTTGGGCCAAGGGTGTTTCCTCGCCGATGATTTTGTTGAAATAACCGATGGCATTGTCACAATCGCCGGCTTGATAGTAGGCATAACCCAGTTCGTAGAGGTCCTTGTTGGATTTGCGGCCTTTGGTGCCGCGATAGGCTTTCAGGTAGGGAATGGCTTTGTCGTATTCATGCAGGTTGAAATAGGACGAACCGATGATTTTGGCCAGTTGGGATTTTTCCTTGCCGCGGCTTCGGGCGTAGATTTTCATGGCCTCGTCGATGGCTTGGCGAAACATGCCGGCACGGTAATACATATCGGCATTGTAGTAGGGAATGTTTTTTTGCGAACGTTTGTCCTTGACCTGCGCGAAATATTTTTGGGCTTCCACCACGTTGTTTTTCAGGTAGGCGATGTAGCCGAGGTAATATTTGGCTTGCGGTCCCCAAAGGGGGTCGTCTTTGAGTTTGCGAAAATGGTGTTTGGCCTGTTTGAGGTCGTTGTTTTTCAGGGCGATATAGCCGAGATAGAAATCGATGCGGCGGCGCTCGTCGGGGCCGAGGTCGTAAACGGCCATGTTGTCGATGATTTGCTTAACTTTCTTGTAGCGGCCGTTGGCAAAATATCGGTCGGCGGCCGTAAGCATAAGTTTTTGGCGGTAGGGCGACGAAGGGTAGCGCACCAGGTAGGCATTGATGAGGTCCAATGCGTTTTCGGGATTGGAAAGCAATTCCTTTCGGGTGATATAATAATCGATATCGGGCAGGAGCGAAGGGTCGGACAGGTGTTTTTTGAGGGCTTCGAGGCGGCGTACGGCGGGTGTGTAGTGTCCTTCCTCGAAGAGCCGGACCGCTTGGGTGTAAGTTTCGTAATCCCGGCGGATGCTTTGGGCTTGGAGCAGCCAGGGAACAATCATTAATAAAAATGCGCTACGGATTGCCTTGTTCATGGGACGATAAAATTTGTTTCAAAGATAACGAAGTTCGGGGGAATGGTATTGTGTGGGGTTGGGTTGTTAAATCGGGTATTTCTGTTGAAGAGTTGAATAGATGGGGGACCGATGACCGGTGACCGATGCGGTCATTGCGAGGCTCCGCCGCTTAGGAATAAGCGAAGGAAGGAGGAGCCGCGGCAATCTCCTGCTGTGGAACACGGAACACGGGAAACGGAGAACGGGAAACGGATTTAATAAGTGAAGGAGTGAAGGAAATTTTTCAATGAACAATGAATAATGAAAAAATAAAACCCAAATCCTAAATCCTAAATCCCAAATCCAGGAAGAAGGAGAATGATGGATGACCGATGACCGGTGACGGGTGTATTTTGTTGAACAGTTGAAAAGTTGAACAGTTGAAAAGATTTGTTAAATCGTTAAACCGTTAAATCGTTAAATCGATAATTTCTGTTGAAAAGTTGAATAGTTGAAGGGTTGAATAGATTGATTTACTGATAATTAGATTATATGTTTTATTGGTTTTACTTTTCCCTTTGACCTTTCTCCTTTGACCTCATTTGGAGCGTTAAATCGATAATTTCTGTTGAATAGTTGAAAAGTTGAAAAGTTGAATAGACGGATGACCGGGGACCGGTGACCGGTGCGACTGTGGAAAAGTTGAATAGATGTGGAATGTTGTTAAACCGTTGAACCGGGGAATCGTGCAGTCCGTTATCAATTCGATGCATTCGATATTTAGATTTGACTTTTTTCCTCTTTTTTGAGCACTAAACCGGGTTTCGCTTAATCGTGTAGATATGTTGAGAGTATATTAATGCATCCATGATTTATCCGGAAAAATATTTTCGTTCAATAATATTCGTATTTTTACGTTCAATAAAAAAAGACGCTTTATGATGAATATGTTGCTTCCCTTGCAGAATGCCTCGGTAGCCGACACATTGGCCGGAGCGGCCGCCGCCGCCGGTGACCAACCCGTGGAAAAGACCCTGAGTGTGATCGACCTGATTTTCAACAGCGGTACGGCCGGGTTGATTATTATCGGTTTACTGTTTCTCATGTTGTTTGTGGCCCTGTTTATTTATTTCGAACGGCTTTCGGCCATCAAGGCGGCCTCCAAGCTGGATCCCAATTTTATGATGCAAATCAAGCATTATATCAAAAACGGTGACATCCAAGGCGCCCTGGCTTTGGCCCGGCAAGCCAACACGCCCGTCGCCCGGCTGATTGCCAAAGGCATTTCGCGCATCGGCAAACCTTTGGACGATATCAACAAAGCCATTGAAAACGCCGGCAAACTGGAAGTATATCAATTGGAAAAAAACGTCAGCATCCTGGCCATGATCGCCGGTGCGGCACCCATGCTCGGTTTTTTGGGAACCGTGGTGGGTATGATTTTGGCCTTCCACAACATGGCCAGCGGTGGCGGAAAAATCGAAGTATCGTCCCTGGCCCAAGGTATTTACACGGCCATGACCACTACGGTGGCCGGTCTGATTGTGGGAATTGTGGCTTATTTGTTCTACAACCACTTGGTGGTCAAGACGGACAAACTGGTGCATATCATGGAAGCCAATGTGGTGGAATTTATGGATATGTTGAACGAACCCGCCTAACCCGATTCGTATGAACATTAGAGGAAGAAATAAGGTAAGCGCCGAATTTAGCATGTCGTCCATGACCGACATTGTGTTTCTGTTGCTGATTTTCTTTATGCTTACATCCACCCTGGTGACCACCGATGCATTGGATTTGGTGTTGCCCAAAGCCAAAGGCAAAACCGAAAAAAGCCAGGACGTGTCGGTAAGCATCACCAAGGACCTGACTTTCTACATCGATAAAAAACCGGTGAAGAAGGAAAACCTGGAAACCCTCTTAAAGGCGCGTTTGCAGAAATCGGAAAAACCGGTGATTATTCTGCGCGCCGAAGAAGGAGTGCCTATCGAAGAGGCCGTGTATGTGATGGATATTGCCAATCGCAACAATTATAAATTAATCCTGGCCGTAAGGCCCGAATAGAACGCCTATGGCATTGTTTCGCACACCGCACGAGCGCAAAGCTTTCATGGAAAGCCTGGTGGTGATGATTATTCTCATCGCCTTGATGTTTGTATCGGGTCTGACCTATCTGGACCCGCCGCCGCCGGGTAATATTGCCATTAATTTCGGCACTTCGGAGCACGGAAGCGGACGCGTGCAGCCGCCCAAACCCGTAAAGGCCGCTCCCAATCCCGTGGAAAGCGTTCCGGCCAAAACCGAAAAAATCCTTACCGACGAAAATAGCGATGCGCCCGTGGTGAAACCGCAAAAACAGGAAAAGAAAAAGAAGAAAAAAGCCGTCAAACCCAAAAAACAAAAACCCAAACCGTCCAGCGATGCCAAAAACGCCCTCGACAATCTGTTCAACGCCTCCGAAAGCGGCAACGAAGGCGACGATGAAAACCTGTCCGGCGACATGGGAAGCACCGAAGGCGACGTAAATGCCACCGGTCGCACCGGCAACGGTAAAGGAGGCGGTGGCGGCATCGACGGCAATTATTTTCTGGGTAACCGTAAGGCTTTGACCAAGCCCAAGCCCCAATACAATTGTAACGAAACCGGCCGTGTAACGGTCATTATCAAAGTCAACCGCCAAGGCAAAGTGACCGAGGCCTATTCCGGTCCGGGAACCACGGGTTCGTCCTGTCTCATACAGGCGGCCATCAAGGCGGCCTACAAGACGCGCTGGGAACCCTCGGAAAAGGCCGAAGACGAACAGGTGGGAAAAATCATTTACGAATTCAAATTACAATAGCGGAGAGCACATGCAGCATTACGAAGAGGTTTTGGAATGGATGTACGGCCGCTTGCCCTACTACCAACGCCAAGGAAAGAAGGCCGTCAAAAAAGATTTGCGCAACATAAATTTGTTTTTGGAACATTTGGGACATCCCGAGCGGCAATTTCCGGCCGTTCATGTGGCCGGGACCAACGGCAAGGGATCGGTGTCGTCCATGCTGGCGTCGGTGTTGATGGAAGCCGGCTACCGGACGGGTTTATACACATCGCCCCATTTGACCGATTTCCGTGAGCGGATTTTGGTCAACGGCAAGAAAATTTCCCGTAAAATCATTATGGGATTTATTCGCAAGCACAAGGATTTTATCGAGGCCAACGGCATGTCGTTTTTCGAGGTTACCGTGGCCATGGCCTTCTACTATTTTGCGCGCATGAAGGTGGATGTGGCCGTGGTGGAAACGGGTCTCGGCGGTCGTTTGGATTCCACCAATACGGTACATCCCGAAGTGAGCGTAATCACCACGGTGGATTACGACCATACGGATTTTCTGGGTGACACTTTGGAGAAAATTGCCCGCGAGAAAGCGGGTATTATCAAGCCCGGCATTCCCGTGGTAATCGGCAAGATGCCTGCGGAGGCCGAAGCGGAAATTCGCCGGACGGCGGCCGAAAATGCATCGGAACTGACCGAGGCCTCTTATGTGCATCCCGGCTATACGGTGGATTTGGAAGGTCCCTACCAGCATGAAAACATTCCCGTGGTGTATGCCGTGGTACATAAATTGCGCAATCGCGGTTGGCAAATTCCCGATGAAGCCGTACGCAAAGGTTTGGAACGGGTGCGGCAAAATACCGGTTTGCGTGGACGTTGGGACATTATTTCCACACATCCCGCCATTATTTTGGACGTGGGTCACAATCCCGGCGCTTTTAGGCATTTGATTCCCGCCTTGCGCAAAAAAATGGCCGAAAAAAAATATTTGTTGTTGAGTTTCGTGGAAGGCAAGGATGTGGAAGGTATGGCCCGCATGTTGCCCCGCGATTGGCATTATTTGCTTACGCAAGCGCAAATCCCGCGTGCCATGCCGGCCGAAAGGGTGGCGGAAATTTTCCGCCGTGCCGGACACGAACATATCGAAGTATTTCCCTCGGTGGCCGGAGCATTGAGCCGTATTTATCCGGCCTTGAACAAAGGTGATTTGTTGTTTATCGGCGGTAGCACCTTTACGGTGGCCGAGGCCTTGCCGCTATTTCGTTTCAGGCGGGGGAAGGTAACGGGGATTTATGTTACGCAAGGCGCGTAGGATGTTGGCCGTGGCTTTGGGATGCAGGCGTTTGATTTGTTGCAGCAAATCGCGGAAACGTTCGCGGTGGTTATCCGCGGCATAAGGACAATCGTAGGGTGGGGGTGTGTAGCCGATAAGCTTTACATAACGCTCGATTTCCTTGTTGGTCAGGTAGTAAAGCGGCCGGATGATATGGAGCAATCCGCCGAACATTTCCTGTTTCGGTGCAAAGGCCGAGGTTTCGCCGTGATAAATCATATTCATCATGAGGGTTTCCACCAGGTCGTCGGCATGGTGGCCCAGCGCCACTTTGTTGAAACCGTTTTCGTGTGCCCATTGGAAGAGCATTTTCCGCCGGTTCCATGCACAGTAGAAGCAAGGTTGTTTGCCTTCGCGCAACACCGGACCGGAAAAGGTGAGCCGGGTATAAGAAATGTTTCTCTCTTGTGTAAATTTTTTCAGGACATCCTCGGGAGCATGGTAGGGAATATCTTCCAAATCCACATGAACGGCGGCCAATTCGAAATCCATGCCGGGGAGTTGGCGGCGGTTGTGTAAAATGTCCAAAAGCGCCATGGAATCCTTTCCGCCGCTGATGCCCACGGTGATGCGGTCGCCGGGGGAAATTAAACGGAAATCGCGGATGGCCTTTAAGCTTTGGCTGCGGATTTTTTCCAGGAAGGCCTTATCGGATTTGGGTAATCGGGTGGACATGGGTGGTTTAGAGCTTGAAAATACGTTTCAGCTCGTCCACCAGGTCTAATTTTTCCCAGCTGAACAATTCCACTTCCATTTCTTTGGTTTCCACGCTTTTGGTGGCGTAGTTGTAGGTTTTGAAAACTTTGGTGATTCGCCGGGGTTTACGTCCGAAATGGCCGTAGGCGGCGGTTTCGGTGAACACGGGTTGGCGCAGATGCAGGCGTTTTTCGATGGCTTGGGGGGTGAGGGAAATGTTTTCCAGGATTTTTTGTGCGATTTCATCGTCGCTGAGGGGGATGCGTGCGGTTCCGTAGGTGTCCACGAATATGCTGATGGGTTGCGCCACGCCGATGGCATAGGAGAGCTGGATCAGAATTTCGCCGGCAATGCCTGCGGCTACCATGTTTTTGGCGATATGGCGTGCGGCATAGGCACCGGAACGGTCCACCTTGGTGGCGTCTTTTCCCGAAAAGGCGCCTCCGCCGTGTGCACCGCGGCCACCATAGGTGTCCACGATGATTTTGCGGCCGGTAAGTCCCGTGTCGCCATGGGGACCGCCGATGACGAACTTGCCGGTGGGGTTTACCAGCAGGCGTTCGGGGTCGAAATGGTGGAGGAAGCCGGCATAGGCGGGAAATTCTTCGGCCACCAGCGGAAAAAGATGTTTTAAAATATCCTCTTTGATACGTTTCTGCATGGCTTTTTCGGCCTTTTTCTTCTCGGCCGGATTAGCGGAGGCGGGACGAATGAATTCGTCGTGTTGGGTGGAAATGACCACCGTATGGATGCCGGCGGGTTTTCTGCCGGGACCGTACTCTACGGTTACCTGCGATTTGGCATCGGGACGGAGGTAGGGCATTAGGCCGGTGTGTTTGCGGATGTAAGCCAAATGGCGCATAAAGGCATGTGCCAAAGCAATGGGCAAAGGCATGAGTTCGGGCGTTTCGTCCACGGCATAGCCGAACATGATTCCCTGATCGCCGGCGCCTTGTTCGCTATCGTCGCGAACCACGCCTTGGGCGATGTCTTCGGATTGGTCGTGGATGGCCGAGAGTACTCCCAGGGATTTGTAGGAAAAATAATAATCGTCGCGGGTGTAGCCGATTTGTTTAATGATTTCGCGGGTCAGGTTTTGTACGTCAATCCATGTGGTGGTTTTTACTTCGCCGGCCACCACCACTTGTCCCGTAGTCACCAGGTTTTCGATGGCCACACGTGCGCGCGGGTCGAAGGCCAGGAAATTGTCCAAAAGATAATCGGAAATTTGATCTGCGATTTTATCCGGATGTCCTTCCGAAACCGATTCGGAAGTAAACAAAAAATGCCCTTTTTTCATACCATATAATTATATCCGGACAAAATTAGGTTAAAAGCCTTGGAAATACAAAAAGGGGGTGGATTGGTTAAATTGTTAAACCGTTGAACCGTTGAATCGTTGAACCGGGTAATTTTGTTGAATAGTTGAAGGGTTGAAGAGTTGAATAGATTTAATAGGAAAAGCCATTAGCTTTTAGCCATTAGCTGTTAGCTTTTCTTCATTTTTAGGGTGTTTATTTAATAGAAATTTCTTCCGCCTGAGGCGGACACGGCACTGCATTCGGAGTGACAGAACACGTTCCGAAAGCGGTGATAGACCAAATGAGCGATTCCTGTCATTTCGAGGGAAGCGACGCAAGGAGCGACGAGAAATCTTACGGAAGAGCTGTTGGCCGTTGGCCGTTAGCTATTAGCTTTTCTAATGATTTTATTATAGTGCATTACCATTTAGAAAGCAAGTGAAAAATCTTCATACCTTTAAAGAACGATAGAGATTCCTCCTCCCTATGGTCGTCGGAATGACAGGGCGTATTCCGAAGGCGGTAACAAAACAAAAGAACGGTCCGTGTCATTCCGAGGGAAGCGAGGGACGAGCGACGTCGTGTCCGCCTCAGGCGGATTAAATCGGCACTTTAACTTTAATCTTAACCTTAGCTAAATCAGATAGTTAACCTTGTCATTCCGAAGGAGTTTACGACTGAGGAATCTCCTATTTCTGTTAAATCGTTCAATCGTTCAATCGTTGAACCGGTTGTTTCTGTTGAAAAGTTGAAAAGTTGAATAGATGTGTTAAATCGTGCAACCGTTAAATCGTTAAATCGAAGGACTGATGACGGGTGACCGGTGACGGGTGCAGATTCGGAAAACGTGGCACGGGAAACGGGAAATGTGATTTTTTCTGTTGAAGAGTTGAAAAGTTGAATAGATTTGTTAAATCGTGCAACCGTTGAATCGTTAAACCGATGATAGTTGTTAAATCGTGCAATCGCCAAATCGTTGAATCGGAGAATTTCTGTTGAAAAGTTGTAAAGTTGAAGGGTTGAATAGATAGGACGGGTGACCGGTGACGGATATTTTTTTCGGGAAACGTGGAACGGTAAATGTGGAACATGATTTTTGGAACGTAGATAACACGGATTTCACCGATTTTCTGTTTTTTCGACGATTTGGTAGAGACGCCGTATACCGGCGTCACATTATTGGTTATTTCATGTATGATTGGTAGAGACGCGATTCATCGCGTCTCTACCATACGATGATTTGATGGACGAAATGTAGAGACGCCGGTATACGGCGTCTTTACATTCCGATAACCGTTTCTCGTTACACGTTTTACGTGTTCTGTTTCAATGCGCCGTTGGCCTTGTGCGTTGGCCTGCGCGAGGGGGCGGAGCGATATGCGCGGAGGCCTTGCCGAAGTTCCGGCTGCGGAATGCCGGCGGACAGCGGGGAGCCGCCATTCCGCGGCGGTCGGGCAAGCGGTGGGATTTTGGCGTTGGCAAGCCGCCGGCGCCGGACGAGAGCAAGGCCGAGCACATACAAGCGGAGACACCGACCCGCGGCCTTGTGCTTGGGCCCGGGGAAGGGACGCGCCATAAAAAAACTAATCCGGAATCTGTTTGCTTGGATTGTGTTTTTTATGAGGCATATGAACGGGATTTGTGATTTTTTCGTAGGTTGGACTCCTGTGGAGGATCTCGATACGTTATTTTACCCCTAAGGAGAAGAGAGTTAATGACCTTTTGAGATTTTCAAATGAGTTGTTAGTTCTAAAATGACTTAACCATAAGAGAGATTCCGTTTTGTTACTCATCCGGAATGATTGTTTAATAAACTTGGCGAATATCCTTACCTTTGCGGCCAATGAATTGGAAGGACTACACACGCGAATTTAAAACCAACTGGCAGCTGGCCTGGCCGGTGATGGTGGCCTATTTGGGTCAAGTGTTGGTGGGACTGGCCGATAACATCATGGTGGGAAAGTTGGGGCCGCGCGCTTTGGCGGCCATTTCCCTGGCCAACAGCACCATTTTCTTTGTCATGTCGTTCGGTATCGGTTTCTCGGCGGCCATCACGCCTTTGGTGTCCGAAGCCTTGGGACTTAACGACAAGGAGCGAATTCACCGTATTCTTTACACCGGCCTTTTGGTGAACGGCCTATTGGGTTTGTTTATGATTGCGGCCATTTGGGCTATGATTCCTTTTTTGGAATGGACCGGTCAGCCGCCGGAAGTTTTGGCCGTGGCCGTACCTTATATTAAAATAGTGGGTGTGTCCGTCTTGTTTGTCATGCTCTTTCAGGCCATGAAGCAATTTGCCGACGGCTTGGGTTATACCAAGATTTCCATGCATGCCACCATTGTGGTCAATATCGTCAATGTACTTATCAGTTATGTGTTGATTTACGGTGTATGGATTTTCCCGCGTCTCGAAGTGTTGGGTGCCGGATTGGGAACCATGATAGCGCGTTTTCTGATTCTCTTTGTGTTCTGGTATTTTCTCTCGCGCGATCCGCGTACGCGCCACTACGTGACGCATCTTCCCGGCCGGATTTGGGATCCGGCTATCGTGCGCAAGATTTTATCATTGGGATTTCCCTCGGGATTCCAATCGGTGTTTGAGATGGGTATTTTTACGGCGACGGTATGGCTGGCCGGCACTTTGGGAGCTTTGCCCCAGGCTGCCAATCAAATCGCCTTGCAAATGGCGTCCATGACTTTTATGGTATTTGTAGGTTTGGGAGTGGCCGCCACGGTTCGTACCGGTTACCGGTTGGGTGCCAAGGACTACGCGAATTTGCGCCGCGTGGCCATGTCGGTTTTTTTGCAAGCCGTACTGATAGGCGCCTTTTTTGCCGTGCTTTATATGGCCTTGCGGCATTATTTGCCTTGGATTTACCTGAGCCGCAAGCACGGCGGACTCGATAGCGAACAGGTGGCACAAATGGCTTCGGGTTTGTTGATTATCGCCGGATTGTTCCAGATTTTCGACAGTTTGCAAGTGACCCTTCAAGGAGCTTTACGCGGCATGCAAGACGTAAAAATTCCCGCCGTGATTACCTTTACGGCCTATTGGTTGATCGGTTTTCCCGTGGCGTGGTTCGGAAGCCGGATTTGGGGGGTGTACGGAATTTGGTTCGGTTTGTTGGCCGGTTTGGGTACGGCGGCCGTGTTATTGTTTATTAGGTTTCATTATCTCACGCGAAGATGGGAAAAGAAATATTTATAAAAGCAATTTAAGTAATACATGCAATAAATTTTAATGTATTTAAAAAAATACAATCCTAAGACATGGATAAATCAGTGAATCAAAGTAATCACCCGGTTTTAAATTTCGGTTACATGTAATGTAGGTTAAACCGAAA
This sequence comes from Chlorobiota bacterium, assembly GCA_013153655.1. Lineage (GTDB taxonomy): Bacteria > Bacteroidota > Bacteroidia > Flavobacteriales > Flavobacteriaceae > JAADED01. Next base: position 4,036 of record JAADEB010000092.1, on the reverse strand, counting down.
GAAATGATGAAGCAATAATAATGCGGTAAGTATATAAAAAATAGAATTTGCCGGATTAATTGTTAAAGTATATTTTCGGCTAAATCGGGATTTTTTCGAAATTCTATGCATTGGAATTATTTAGGGAGCGTCAAGTTCATTAAAAAATGTTATCTTTGAATATTAGATAAAACTTTTTAAACAGCATTATTATGGCAATCGAAAAAAATCAAGTGGTAGAGTTGCAATATACTTTACGTGACCCCGAAACGGGCGAAATTTTGGATCAATCCCCCGAGGGAAATCCGTTGAAATTCATCACCGGCAGCGGCCAAATCATTCCCGGCCTCGAACGGGAAATCATGAAAATGAATTGCGGCGAAAGCAAGGAAATCCTCGTAAAAGCCGCCGACGCCTACGGCGAGAAAAACCCCAATGCCTACCAAACGGTGAGCAAAGCCGAGCTGAGCAACATTCCCGACCTAAAAGAAGGCATGGTGTTGTCGGGCCAAGCACCCGACGGCAGTCTGATCACCGTTCGTGTGGACCGCATCGAAGGCGACAATGTCATCCTGGACCTGAATCACCCCATGGCCGGAAAAGATTTATTGTTTGAAGTGAAAATTTGCGACACGCGTCCCGCCACCGAAGAAGAATTGGCTCACGGACACGTACACGACAGTCCGGAAGACTGCAACTGCAAGCCGGATTGCGGATGTAAAGGCTAATCGATGAGGCCGTTTTGCCGGAAATAGCGAATCAAAGCCTCGCGAATGATTTTTTCACGTTCCCTGTCGTCCTGCGGCAGGGATTTTTCTTGGCTGAAAAGGGGCCACCCTTCCGGATCGCTTCCCGTACGCCGGCAATAATCCGTAAAGCTCAGCAGGCTGCAAAGTCCCACATGCATGAGGTTGATTTTTTCGTCCTTGGAAAACCGGCGGGGCGGTTGTTGCCGTTCGCGTACGCCTATGAGAAACAAAACGGTATCGAGCGTGGGCGTTTCACCCGCGTTAAACCGGCGCCGGAAGAATTCCATGATTTTTTCCCAATCCTTGTCCGGTGCGTTCATTAGAATTTAAGTATCATCTTGGCAATGGTAAAAAAGATAAACAGGCCGAAAATATCGTTGCTGGTGGTGATGAAAGGTCCCGTGGCCACGGCCGGGTCGATGCCGAATTTATGAAGTAACAAGGGCACCACCGTTCCCACGATGGAAGCCATGATGATAACCGATATCAAAGCCAAAGCCACGGTAAGCGCCATACGCATATCGAATCCCGGAAGCAGGTGGTCGAGAAATAGCTTACCCACCACCAAGAGGATAGCGGCCAACACCAATCCGTTGAGCAAACTCAGGAGAATTTCCTTCATGAGCCGCTTGAAAATATTGCCTTGAATCATGCCTTTGGCCAAACTTTGCACCACAATGGCCGAGGATTGAACGCCTACATTTCCGGCGGTGGCGGCAATCAAGGGCGTAAAGAAGAAAAGCGAAGCATATTTGTTGAGCGCGGCACTGAATTCGCTCAGGACCGTTACGCTCAAAAAACCTCCCAGTAAGGCCACGATAAGCCAGGGCAGCCGGGCACGCATCATGTTGAGAATACGGTCGCTGGGCACCACCTCGTCGGCCAAACCCACAGCCATTTGGAAGTCTTTTTCGGCTTCTTCCTGGATAAAGTCCACCACATCATCCAAGGTAATTTGACCCACCAAATGACCCAATTCGTCCACCACGGGCACCACAAACAAGTTGTACTTCTGCATGAGCCGGGCCACTTCGTCGGCCGGGTCGGTAACCTTTACGGTGTGGATGTCGGGATTATATACGTCCTTGATGGGGGTGCGGGTGGAAGTAGTCAGAAGGCGTTTGAGCGACAGGCGTCCTTTCAGTTTATTTTGATCGTCCACCACATAGATGGTATGAACGCGTTGAACGTTTTCGGCCTGGCGGCGCATTTCGGCCACGGCACGCAGTACGTTCCAATTCTCGTTGACCTTGACCAATTCCTTTCCCATGAGGCCGCCGGCGGTGTCTTCGTCGTAACGAAGCAGGTCCACGATATCCTTGGCATGTTCGGCATCCTCAATGGAGGTGATAACTTCCTGTTTTTGTTCCTCGGGCAAATCGGCAATCAGGTCGGCGGCTTCGTCGGTTTCCAGCTCTTCCACAATGTCGGAAATCTCCTCGCTGGACATACGCTTGATGATTTCCTCGCGAAAGTCGTCATCCAATTCGGCAATAACATCGGCCGCCTGTTCGTCGGGCAACAAGCGAATAATCAGAACAGCTTCGCGTGTGGAAAAATGTTCCAGCATTTCGGCAATATCCGCCGGGTGCAAATCATGAAGCAGCGAAACAATGGCCTTGTAATTCCTTTGTTCGATAAATGATTTCAGCTGTTGGATAATATGTTCGGTTTGTTCGTGTTTCATGATGCGTACAGCTTCCGGTAGAGTTCCACAAATTCGCCGGGACTCAATTGCTCGGGTCGCCGTCCGGCAAATGCTTCCCAATGGTTTTGCGGCGGCAAGTTAAGCTTTTTTAAGCTGTTTCTCAACGTTTTTCTGCGTTGGTTGAAAGTCGTTTTGACCAATTGGAGGAAAAGGCGGTCGTCCACCTCCGGAAAATCGTCGCGGTGGAGCAGGCGTATAACCGAGGATTGCACCTTGGGCGGCGGCGAAAACACTTGGGGAGGCACATCGAAAAGTTTCTCCACCCGGTAATAAAGTTGCAACAAAACGGATAGGATGCCATAGGTCTTGTTTCCGTGGGGAGCGGTGATGCGGTCGGCCACTTCCTTTTGGATCATTCCCACCACCTGCGGTATGAGCCGGTGATTTTCCAGGATTTTGAAAAAAATTTGCGAGGAAATATTGTAGGGAAAATTTCCGATAATGCATAAATCACCGTCGGGATACAGGTCTTGCAGGTCCATTTTAAGGAAATCGCCTTCATGAATAACGAGTTTGTTTCCGTAATGGCGGCGTAAGAAAGTAACGGACTCCGGGTCGATTTCGGCCGTTTGTAGTTTTTCGGGACATTTTTTCAGCAACAATTCCGTGAGAATTCCTGTTCCCGGACCTATTTCCAGTACATGGCGGCATGCATCGCAATCCAATGCTCCGGTGATTTTGCGGGCGATGTTGTGATCGCGCAGAAAATGTTGTCCGAGATGTTTTTTGGGTCGTACGGACATGATTTATTTTTTGCCGGTGCTGCCGAATCCGCCTTCCCCGCGTTGGGTTTCGTCCAAACGGTCCACGGGTTGCCAGGCCGCTTGTTCGAACCGGGCGATCACCATTTGGGCAATCCGGTCGCCGTCGTTGACCGTAAAAGGCTCTTGCGACAGATTGGCCAGGATAATCTTGATTTCGCCCCGGTAGTCGGCGTCAATGGTGCCGGGGCTGTTCAGCAAAGTGATACCGTGTTTGATGGCCAAACCGCTTCGCGGACGGATTTGTGCTTCATACCCGGGCGGCAAAGCTATGTAAAGCCCCGTGGAAATCAAGGTGCGTTCGCCGGGTTGCAAGATAACGGGAGCATCCAAATAAGCCCGAAGATCCATTCCTGCCGATAAAGGCGTTTCGTAAGCGGGCAAAGGGTGATGCGATCGATTTATGATTTTAACTGTAATCATGATTTCATATTTGCTTCAAATGTACAAAAGAATCGTGTTTTTTCCATAAAACGGATAGGCAAAACAGCTCTTTTAATCTAGGCAACATCCTCATATTTCAAACAAGCATGTGCCTATCCTCTATTAATTATTGTCCGTATACCCTATCCGGCACAAACCGAGGGATGAGTTCCCATATGCAGTTTCCGTTTTTTTTTGCAAAATCCATATAAAGCCTACTAACCACATATCGATAAAACGTTCCGAGCAATGAAATCATTTTTCCAAATCCAGACTATTCCTATCGCGATGCCAAAGGCGGGGGTTAATTTGGATATACCGGCGGATTTTTTGAAATGATTGTTCATCGCGAATGATGTGATCGAAAAAACGCGGTTGCCATCCGAAATCGGGTAATATGCGGCGGGATTTTTTGG
>JAADEB010000167.1 GCA_013153655.1 Chlorobiota bacterium | reverse complement strand
AGAAAAATATACAGGGCAACGCAAACCAAGGCACACATAAAACCCGTTAAAAGCGTAGTGTACCACTAAAAACAATGTTATTGGTATTCAGGGGGTTATGCTTATTTTGGGCCAAGTTGGGTTAAGATTAAGGTCAAAATTAAAGTGTCAATTCAACGATTCCATGGTCCAACGATTTAATATCGATTCCCCATCTTTTCAACTTTTCAACAATTCAACTTTTCAAAAGAAACACCGGTCATCGGTCACCGGTCCCATATCTATTCAACTTTTCAACAGAATTCACCGATTCAACGATTCCACGATTTAACGGTTTAACAAAATAACAAATCCTAAATCCTAACTCCCAATTCCCAAATCCCAACGTTTAAATCCCTTCATCCGCTTTGGCCCTTTCGCCGGAAGCCCATAGCAGGTAAGCCTTGATAAATTCGTCCAATTCGCCGTTGAGCACGGCGTCCACATTGGAAGTTTCGTAACCCGAGCGCAGGTCTTTTACCAATTTGTAGGGGTGGAGCACATAATTGCGAATTTGCGATCCCCATTCGATTTTTTTCTTGCCGGCTTCGATTTTTTCGCGTTCCTTCATGCGTTTTTGCATTTCCAATTCGTAGAGACGCGATTTGAGCATTTGTAAGGCTTTTTCCCGGTTTTGTTGTTGGGAGCGCGTTTCCTGGCATTCCACCACGATGTCCGTAGGCAAGTGTTTCACGCGGACGGCCGTTTCCACTTTGTTTACGTGCTGACCGCCGGCACCGCTCGAACGAAAGGTCCACCATTCCAGGTCCGAGGGATTGATATCGATTTCGATATCGTCGTCCACCAGGGGATAGACATACACGCTCACAAAGGAGGTATGGCGCCGTGCATTGCTGTCGAACGGGGAAATGCGCACCAGCCTGTGTACGCCGTTTTCGCCTTTCAGGTAGCCGTAGGCATACGGACCTTCGATTTCGATGCTCACGTTTTTTATGCCCGCCACCTCGCCCGGCAGCAGGTTCAGTTGCTTGATTTTGTAACCTTTCTTCTCGGCCCACATCAAGTACATCCGGTAGAGCATTTCGGCCCAATCATTGCTTTCGGTTCCGCCGGCGCCGGATGTAATTTGCAAAACCGCACTCAGCGAATCGGCCTCTTCCGACATCATGTTTTGGAATTCCAGGTCTTCCAATTGCTTCAAGGTCTCGCCATAGGCTTGTTCCACTTCCTCTTCGGTGGCTTCGCCTTCTTTGTAGAATTCGAATAAAACTTGCAGGTCTTCCACCGCTTGTGCCAGGCGTTCATAAGCCTCCACTTGATTCTTCAAGGCTTTGATGCGTCCCAGCACCTTTTTGGCCTCTTTCTGATCGTTCCAAAATCCGGCATCGGCGGTTTTTTCTTCCAAGTTGCGAATGTCGATTTTCTTTTTATCCACATGCAGATAATTCCGAAGTTTCTCCGTCCGGGTTTGCAATTCTTTGATATGCGATTGGTTGATCATAGGCCACTATTAAAAATCACCCAAATTTACGGCTTTTTATCAAGAGCATTAAATCGCTTTATCTATGTATGATTGTGCAAGCGGGAAATAAGAGAATGGAAAGCCCCCCAATTGTAATAGTATCTAAATATTCGTTGTTTATGCTATGCACCGAAACGATTGTTTGGTAATGAAAAAAGGGGGTTGTATGGGAAATCGTTTTTTTTATAGTAATACGGCATCTCTTATAAGCATAATTATTTCGGGTCGCAAAAAATGAATGTTGAGATACTAAATTTTTTTACGCTCATTAGAACTCCGGCTTTTCAAATAGCCCAAGATTTTTATGGCTCCCCATGCCCCTGCTACCCCGGATAACAACACATTTACCATATTGGGTTCGGGATGGCCGTTAGCGGCGGAATCCGTCGTATAGAAAATTTTCATAATGAAATTCATATCATGGGTATGATAATAACATGGATCCGGAATAATAAGGTCATATATCAAGGTATAATTAAGGTATATCATCACCAAGGCTCCGGCCGCGATAAAGGATATTCCTAAGATTTTTTTGAAATCCATAATGATTATGGAATTAAGGAAGATTTATCCGGTTGTTCGATTTTGGCCGCCACACAACCATAAATCGTTGCAATCACGTAGAACGTCAACATTGTTCCACTAAACAATCGCATCTCATTGGCCAGGTAAAATTCGTACTCATCCCGGCTGATATAACGGATGAGGCGGCCGTGGTCGGTCAGTGCATATTGACCGTTGATAATGTCGGGGCCACCGCCGTCGCTCTAAATAATAAAAAGTATAAAATTGAGAATATAGAAGATAAGTATCCCTTGGATGCTCACCGCCCAATGTGCCGGCAGAAAAGGAAAACGTTCCTTGGCATATTTCGGAATATCAAAGGTGAAAGGGGGCAGTTTTCCCGTACGTAAATATTTCATCACCGTGTATCCCCACACAGGAAAGAGGGAAAGCGCCAATACCAACATAAATTCTTGGCGCAAAGGCGGATAAATATTAATGCCGAACCAGGAAATGAAATAGATCGTCAGTGAGACGGCCAATCCCGTCCACGCCATTGCGCAAACAATTTTCCGGAGCACGGGCATGAAAAATCTTTTTCCGGATAAAGTTAATGATTTTATGAACCCGAAAGCTCATTTTCCGGCTCCACCGTTTTCAGAATCCACTCATCTCCTTTTTGTTGCATGCGGTAAGTGCGACCTAAAATCAGCGGATAATTGATGGATTCATGACCGGCCGGAAAACCGAAAAACACGGGATAATTTTCATGAGCCGTCACTTGCCGTACGATTTGCTTGACCGAGTAAGGGAAAGGCGGATCATCGTGACGTATGTCCGTAAAGTGGCCTATCACCAAGGCGGCCAAATCTTTCAACAGGCCCGCCGTATGCAAACTGCGAAACAGACGGTCCACGGCATACAGATGCTCGCCTACGTCCTCCACGAAAAGGATTTTTCCCCGAAAATCCAATCCCGGACGTCCCGCCATGGAAACCAATGTGGCCAAATTGCCACCCGTCAGAATGCCTTGAACCTCACGGGAGCGAAGGTTTTGGCTGTCCCCGGCAAAGTGAACGGAGGCGGGTCTTCCTTGCAGAATGTTTAGAAAAGCTTCACGAACCTCTTGGGGTTGATCATCATTCAAATTGATGGGCATCCAGGTATGCAAGGATTGAAAACCGCGGCGATGAAGTTCGGTATGAAGTACGGTAATATCCGAAAAACCCGCCAGCCATTTGGGATGCCGGGCAAAGGCGGTCCAATCCAACCGGTCGATGAGGCGAATGCTTCCGTAACCGCCGCGAACGGCCCAAATGAGGCGGCAATCCGGATCGTCGAGGGCTTGTTGTAGAGCTTGCAGGCGCCATTCGTCCGGACCGGCCAAGCTTCCCAGGCGGGCATACACTTGCGGATGGGTATATACCTCCCATCCGGCTTGGCGCAGAAAATCTTCGCCGCGCCTAATCACGGCCGGATCCGCCACCATGCCCGCC
>JAADEB010000020.1 GCA_013153655.1 Chlorobiota bacterium | reverse complement strand
GGTGCCTTCGTTGAGTTTGGGTTTTTTCCACCGTTCTCCCGGGGGATAGGCGGGATCATGGATTTTGAAGGCATAATCGAGGCGGAGGGCGAAAAATCCAAAATCGTAACGATAGCCGAATCCGGCACCCACGGCCACGTCTTTCAGAGACGACCATCCCTTAAATTTGGCATCTTCGTAAGGGATATCGTCCCAAAGGTTCCAGATATTTCCGGCATCTACAAACACGGCGCCTCGGTGGGCTTCTTTAATGGGGAAGCGCAGTTCCCAGTTGGTCATGAGTTTGAAGTTGGCTTCGTTGAATTCGCCGAGGCCTCCCGAGGAGCCGGGACCCAGCTCGAAGGCACGCCAAGCGCGTATATCCGACGAACCGCCGGCATAATAGGCCTCCACGAAGGGTATGTTTTTGGAATTGCCGTAGGGTATGGCCAATCCCGTAAAAAAGCGGTAGGCCATGATGCGGTTTTTGCCGAAATCCCAGTGTTTGATGTAGGTAAATTCCGTTTTGTAGAATTGTGCATAAGGTACCTTGTTGACCATTTTTTGGCCGAATTGGTTTACGGGCATGTCCGTAAATTCCGCCGCCAAAGCGGGCAACCATCCCGCCACGCCTATATAGAATTTGTAGAGGGAATAATCCTGGTCCAGCAGGTCGGAACGGGTGTCGTAGGTCATGTCGTAATGCGAATTGATGATCAACACGTTTTCCGTAAGCCGGCTTTTGCGTTCGTAGATTTGTCGGACGGTGCGGTACACTTCCGAATCCGGCGGCGCATTGTCAAGGACATATTCGATGAATTCGTCGGCGCCGGCGGGGGTGATGTCCGTATTGTACACATTACGGGCAATGTCGCGCAGGGTGTTGAAAGCCGTGGTATAGAGTTCGAAATATTGTTCCGGATTTTTGTAATTCACATAATTGATTTCCAGGGGATAGACCTTGTTGGTTACAATGCGGTTGGGTTTCCATTCGTACCCGTAGCGCATATAGATTTTTTCACGGTCGAGGCCGATGTTGGTTTGGGTCAGATAGCGTAATCCCAGGTTGGTTTGCGGTTGCATAAACATGGGAATCCAGCGTGGAATCACCGGTGCCACGATGCGCGGAATACGCAGGTTGAGGTCGATACCCCATTCACGTACGTTAAAGTCGTATTTTCCTTTGGAAATATTAAACCTAATGGACGAGGCATAGAGGGAATAATAGGAAAGGCTCAGGTTTTCGAATCCGTTGAACAGGTTGTGCCACACCAGGGAGGCTTCGTAATGAATACCCGCGGGACGGATGTTGGAACGGGTGAGGTTTACCGAAGCGTCCAGGCTAAACCGTTTGATAGGAACCAAAAAGATATGTCCGGTCAGCAGGCTGTCGTTTATCTTTTCGTGGGTAATGTAGATTTGACGGAAGTTTTGAAGGTTCATCAGCTGGCGGCGGGTGCGGTTTACGTCCCTGTCGGCATAGAGCGAGTCGGGTCGCATAAAGAGGGATTCCCGAAGCCATTTGGGACGGAAATAGGTGGGGGTGGCGTAATGAAATCCGTAGCGGTCGATATATTTTTCCAATGTGTAGCGGGGGTGGCTATCTCGCAGGTCACGCAGGATATGGACGTGAATGCTGTCGTAACGGTAGGGCAGGAACGGTTTTTCGTAAATGCTGTCGCCTTCTTGGATGATTTTGTTGCCGATGAGGGTGTGTACGTTCACATATGGGTGGGGGAGGGTGTCGTAGACCACGTCGTAGCGGATATCGGCCAATTGAAAATCAAAGAGGCCGTGATTGCGAAAATAGGACGTAATCAGGTCGCGGTCGTGGATGATGTAATCGCGGTTGTAGGGCAAGCCGGGTTTGAGTTGAAGTTTGTGCCGTATGCGTCCGAACAATTGTTTGACCACAGGGGAGCGTAATTGATGCGTAACCGTGTCGATGCGGAATCGGGGTCCTTCGCGAACGGCATATTCCACATCGGCATAAATGCGGCGGCGGGGAAGGATTTGCCACCGGGTCCGGTTGAGCAAAAAACCGTGGTTTTTGAACACATAATGAAGGTTGCGGGCGCTCTTGGCCGTTTTGGAAGTGTCGATCAATACGGGTTTCTGGCCGAAAGATTGAATTTGACGGTTGAAGCCGTTGTAATATATCCGCAATTGATACAGTTGTTTTTCCGAAAAAATCTTTGAGAAATGGCGAACAAAACCCGGATGATTGCGTATAAACCTTTGATAGGTGCTGTCGGGATAAGGGTCGGCAATGGAATAAATACCCACCAGTACGGGATAACCGAATATGTAGAAATTGGGTTGTTGGAGGATGTAATTGTCCAGCTTCGAAGGCTTGATGATTTCCTTTTCCTTATAATTTAGCTTATTTTTACGCAATAATTGTTTTCCTTCGGGCACCACCTTGTAGAGATTGCAGGACGAGAGTCCCGTGAGGAACAACAACAGGAGAAATATGAAACGAGGCTTTATCATTACTTTCACAAAATTACGTTTTTTTGCGACAAAGCTTTTCGTGTATGGCCATTAGCAAGGAACATATCAAGCGCATCCGGAAACTTCACCGAAAAAAGTTTCGCACAGAGGAAGGGAAGTTTGTGGTGGAACGTTGGAAAAACATTCGTTCTTTTTTGGACCGGGCTTGGGAACCGGTGGAAATTTTGGCGGTACATCCCCCTGAATTTCCTATACCCGGCGGGGTGGTTTGGCAACAAATTTCCCCGGATGAGCTTTCCCGTATCAGTGCCTTGCAACATCCCTACGACGCCTTGGCTGTGTTTCGTTTGCCGGAGGAGGAAGCCTTGCCTCGCAGCGGTATGATTTTGGCCTTGGACGGCGTTGCCGATCCCGGAAATTTGGGCACCATTATCCGCAGTGCCGATTGGTTCGGGGTGTGTCACATCGTTTGCGGTGCGGGGACGGCGGATGCCTACAATCCCAAGACCGTACAAGCCGCCATGGGTTCCCTGGCGCGGGTCAAGGTTCACTATGCCGATTTGGGGGATTATCTGGCTTCCGTCTCTGCGGTGACGGTGGGGGCGGATATGGAAGGCGAAAACGTTTTCGATTTTGCTTGGCCGGAAAACACCGTTTTGGTTATGGGCAATGAGGGTCATGGTTTTTCTCCCGGCGTAAGAAAGCATTTGCAACGTATGGTTTCCATTCCGAAAGACCGGAATGCCGCCGCCGAAAGCCTCAACGTATCCACCGCCACGGCCGTTATTTTGGCCGAATGGTTTCGCGGCCGTTAGAACAATCCGGCACATTCGCCTAATGAGTACGTATGGCAATTAACAGCAGGAGATTTTTTAACCTCTCTGGCGCTCTCCGCCTGAGGCGGACACGGCGGTTTAACGATTTCACGGTTTAACAAATTTAATAAACTTTTCAACTCTTCAACTATTCAACAAAAAAAACACGTTTCCCGTTTTCCGAAAATGAGATTCCTCGCCGCTCCTTGCGTCGCTTTCCTCGGAATGACAGGAATCGCTCTTTTGTTCTATTATCACCTTTGGAACGGATTTTGTCATTCCGAA
>JAADEB010000090.1 GCA_013153655.1 Chlorobiota bacterium | reverse complement strand
GTGGTGGGCCTTTCCAAGCTCAACCGCATCGTGGATTATTTTGCCCGGCGACCGCAAGTGCAAGAGCGCCTCACACGCCAAATCGTCGAATTTTTGAAAGAAACGCTCCAAACCGACGACGTGGCCTGCGTTATTGACGCCAAACATCTTTGTGTGAATTCCCGGGGCGTTCAACATCCCGAAAGTTCCACCGTAACGGCCGAATTTTGTGGAAAATTCAAGGACCCCGAAGTACGAAAAGAATTTCTCCAATACATCAAAATGGATAGCGATTATATCTAAAACTCCCGCTATGAAAAATGCCGAAAAATACCGGGACGAATTGGTTATTTACAATTCCCTGTCGGGAAAAAAAGAAAAATTCGAACCGTTGATACCCGGTCATGTAGGAATGTATGTATGCGGACCTACCGTTTATAACCATGTCCATTTAGGAAATTTGCGCACCTTTGTTTCTTTTGACGTCATCTACCGTTATTTGAAACATTTGGGCTATAAAGTCCGGTATGTACGCAATATTACGGATGCGGGGCATCTCGAGGAAGACAGTGACGAAGACAAAATTTCGAAAAAGGCGCGGCTCGAAAAGCTCGAACCTATGGAAATCGTCCAAAAATATACGGTAGAATTTCACCGCATTTTAGACAAAATCAACAATTTGCCTCCAAGCATCGAGCCGACGGCCACCGGGCATATCATCGAACAAATCGAAGCCACCAAAGAGATTCTGAATAAAGGGTTGGCCTACGAAGTGAACGGCTCGGTATATTTCGACGTAGTCAAATATAATCGCGAAGTGGATACTTACGGTAAATTAAGCCGCCGTAAAATCGAAGAGCTTATTGCCAACACGCGCGATTTGGAAGGGCAAGACGAAAAGCGCAATCCGCAGGATTTTGCATTGTGGAAAAAAGCAAAGCCCAAGCATATCATGCGTTGGCCGTCGCCGTGGGGCGAAGGATTCCCGGGATGGCATTTGGAATGCACGGTGATGAGCACCAAATATTTGGGCGAACAGTTCGACATACACGGGGGCGGCATGGACTTGAAATTTCCGCATCACGAGTGCGAAATCGCCCAAGGAAAGGCGCTGAGCGGCAAGGATCCGGTGCGCTATTGGATGCACGCCAACTTGCTGACCATGAATGGCAAAAAAATGTCCAAATCCACAGGCAACACCATTTTGCCGATGGAAATTTTTACGGGCCAAAACGATAAATTTTCCAAACCGTATTCTCCCGCCACGGTACGCTTTTTCTTTCTCATGGCCCAATATCGCAATGTACTGGATTTATCGGAAGAAGCCCTCCAATCGGCCGAAAAAGGCTTGAAACGCCTGCGCGAAGCCATGCAAAAAATTCCGTCGTTGCCCGGCTCGCCTGCCACGGAAGGCTTTGACGTGCAGCAGTGGCGCGACAAGCTCTACGAAGCCATGAACGATGATTTTAATACGCCCGTGGCCATCGCCGGATTGTTCGAAGGAGCCAAAGCCATTAACCGGATTGCCGAAGGAAAAGCAAAAATTTCGCCGGCGGATAAAGCCCTTTTGAAAGAAACCTTCGATACATTCATGTTCGACATATTGGGCATGCCTCAAGAAGAGGACGAAAGCGGATGCACCCGGAATCTCGAAAGCGTGATCAGAATACTTATCGACCTGCGTAATGAAGCCCGTAAAACCAAAAATTGGGCACTGGCCGACCAAATCCGCAATGAACTCGCCCGCCTGGGCATACGCCTGAAAGACGGTAAGGACGGTACAACTTTCGAAATCACCTGAACCTTCCGATGAAATTCGAACAACGATATTATGCCCGCAAACGGTACAGATTAGTACTTTCTTTGCTCGTCAGCTTGTATTTTATGTTCTTATTGCTCGGCATCTTGGGCCTTCTCATCCTCAACGCCGAACATCTCAACAACTATTTTAAAGAACAACTGACCATCACCGTTTATTTTGCCGACGGCACGCCACGCAAATCCATTAAATTGGTGGAAAAAGAGCTGAAAACCGATACACTTGTCAAAGAAGTAATTTTTATTTCCAAAGAAAAGGCGGCCGAACGAGCCCGTGCGATTTTAGGCGAAGATTTCATCACCGTATTGGGCGAAAATCCTTTACAGGATAACCTGGAAATTCACCTTCACGGGCGTTTTGTAACCGACGGCATTATCGAAAACTTCAAGAAACGTTTGCTTCAAAACCCGCGTGTGGAAGATGTGGTCTATGAAAAAACCATCCTGTCGGTCTTGAACCGGAATGTCAAAAAAATCAGTACCGTTCTTTTGATTTTCAGCTTGATTCTGCTGCTCATTATTTATTTTACGGTCCGTAATACAGTGCGTTTAAGCGTATATAACCGGCGGTATGTAATCAAAACCATGCAATTGGTGGGGGCACCGGAAGGATTTATCCTACGCCCCTATGTGTGGACTTACGGAGGCCTGGGCCTGTTGGCGGGAGGCGGAGCGGCCCTGACCATTTGGGCGGCGGCATGGAAATTGCATACCCTTTTTCCCGCCTTCGAGCTCATTATGCAGAAGGAAGAATTCTACTTTCTGTTGGGCGGATTGGTGGTGGCGGGATTTTTATTAAGCCTTGTAACGGGCTACTTGGCGGCAAAAAGCATCTTAAGGATGAATCCGGACGACATTCATTATTAAAAAATTATCAACCATGGAAACGAAACGGCAAAAACGAATAGCCAAAATATTGCAAAAAGATTTGGCCGAAGTGCTGCAAGGCGAAATACGCCGGGCGGGAATAAAGAACTTTCTCATTAGTGTAACCAAAACCTACGTAACCCCCGATTTGACATTGGCGCGGGTATACGTAAGCGTATTTCCTTCCGAAAAGGCCGAAGAAGTAGTAGAAGCCTTGCGTCAAAACGCCAAACTCGTCAAACATGAAATCGCCCAAAGGGTGCGGCACCAGCTCCGGAAAATGCCCGACCTGGAATTTTATCGCGACGATTCGTTGGATTACATCGAAAATATCGAAAAATCGTTGCGCGAAGGGGAAAACCCGTTGAAAGACAATCCGGGTAATCCGGAAAAAGAATCATAAATCCGCCGTGAAGGTCGAACGCTATATAGCCCGGCGTTATTGGCGCTCGAAGGGCGGCGAGGGTTTTCAAACCGTCCATTATATCACCGCCATTGCTTCGACGGGAATTTTGCTGACCGTAGCGGCATTGTTCATCATTCTTTCGGCTTTTTCGGGATTGCGCAGTTTTAACCTTTCGCTTATCGAGAAAACCGACCCCGACTTGCGTATTCTTCCCGCCAAGGGCAAATATTTAGGATTTAATGATTCCTTGACGGCCATTATCCGTCAAACGCCGGGGCTCGATGCTTATGCCCCGGTAGTGGAAGAAAAAGCCCTCCTCCGGTACCGGGGCAAACAAACCATCGTATGGGTGCGGGGAGTAGATTCCTCTTATACCCATATCCTTCCGCCCCGCAATGTTTCCTTCAGAGGCGAATGGCCACTGGAAGGACAAACCATGGCTGCCGGACAAACCCTTGCCTACCGGTTGGGGCTTACACCCGGCGACGCCGAATATCCCG
>JAADEB010000174.1 GCA_013153655.1 Chlorobiota bacterium | reverse complement strand
ATTGGTGCCGCCGCTCATCAGGAAATGATAAATCTATTGGACCGTTTGGCGCCTCCGCCAAAGCCTTGAACTTCCCCTATTCCGTATCATCTTCCAAATCATCATCATCCGCAAGTTCCCATTCCAAAATCCTGCGCACATAGTCCTCGTAAGCTTTTTGTTGAAAAGCAAACCAACGATCACGATATTCCGAATATTCCACCAAATCCTTAAAACGCCGGAAAGGTTTGGGGCCTGCAAGGCGGTCCAGTGCCAAAATTTTAATTTCCGGATCATCTATCATCTCTTCCGCAAATCGCTCCATAATGCGGTATGCCTCACGCGAAGGCATGGGTTCGATTTCCACAAAATCCTCCGGATTAGCTTCCACCTTGTCCAATATGTCTTGAAACGGATTCTCCTCCTCTGTATACCAATCTTCAATTCCCACCGGATATTCCAAAATTTCACCGGTTTCCTTATGGTAATAAACCCGTGCTCCCGCCTGTAAAGACTGGGCCATATCATAGATTTGCTTGGATGAAGGAAATTTCATATTTCTAAATTTTTAGAATATTCTAACACAAAATTTACTTCTCATAATCGAAAAATAATAACAAATCTAAAACATCAACAAATTTTCTAAAAATTATTCATTATTTATATTTGAAAATACAGCATAAATTTTAAACATATAAAAATAAGAAAAATAAAGGAAACGGTTTGTCCAACATTTTCGGGTACCTGAGCATGAATGAAAACATCGCCTTAATAAATATAGTATTAATCATTCACCAATATTTTGCGGTATAGTTATAACGGATAAATTTTTTTTTCCAAAAGTGAGTATAAAAAAAACGGCACATACGACGGCGATACCAATATAAAAAAAACCTTTTGTTCGACCGGCTTTTCCAAGTACGTCCGCCCGTTAATCCATGAAATTATGCGTATTAATTCCGCATAATGCTGGAAGCCGATTGGCTCGTGATGATGGTCTAAGAACATCGTCATGGTGAGTGCAGCGAAGCAATCCCCCCCAACATAATGAAGGAAGCCTAATAAGTTCGTTGTGTCCCCCAAAGGAGGAGATGGCTACGGAATTCCTCCTTGCTCCATGCCTCGCCATGACGACTCCGGTCACCGGTCATCCGTCATTCTCTTTCTTCTTGGATTTGGGATTTAGGCATTAGGATTTAGGATTTGGATTTTTATTTTTTCATTTTTCATTGTTCATTTTAAAACTCCTTCACTCTTTCATTCTTTCACTAAAAAACTATTCACTAAACCGCTATCTCATTAATTCACTCAAAAATCTATTTAACTCTTCAATTATTCAACAGAAAAACCACGTTTCCCATTCTCCATGTCACATTTACCGAAAATGCACCGGTCACCGGTCATCCGTCCTCATCTATTCAACTTTTCAACAGAAATATCCGATTCAACGGTTTAACGGTTTAACGATTCCACGGTTTAACGATTCAACGCTTTAACAACCCTCCCCATCAAATCCAGCCCGCTCCCAATCGAATGTTTTTTATTAGCTTTGCGTAAATTTTAATGTGACTAAAACTTCAATTATGAAAAAAAGCTTTTTGTGGATAGCATTGATTTTGGCAGGTTTGACCTTGGGTGCTTGCCAAGGCGAGAAAAAAAACGATAAAAAAGGCAATACCGTCATAACGGGAACCGCCGAAAACGCACAAGGTAAGGTGTTGACGGCCCAAGTATTCAAAAACCGCATGCCCGTGGTGCTTGACCAAGATTCGTTGACCGGTGAAGAATTTCTCCTCAAATTCGACCTCGACAGCAGCGACTTGGTTTATCTCCAATTCAAAAACGAACGGGGGAGTCTTCCCCTTTTGGTGGAACCCGGTCAGACCGTCAAATTGCATATTCCCGCCCAAAATATCCGGGAAGCCAAAATCCTCGAAGGTCCCCAAGCCACCAAAGCTTTCGCCGAATTGATAGCTTACCTGAATCAAGTGGATCAAGAAGGTAAACAACTGGAAAACGAATACCGCCAAGCCATCGGTAAACAGGACCAAGCCAAAATCAAAGAATTGCAACAACGCTTTGCCCAACTCAATAAGCAACGGCTCGAAAAACTCATGAGTCTGGCCGAAAAAAACACCGGCAACCTCACCTCGGCCATTATCCTGGAACTGCTTTCGCGCGAACAAGACCTGGATGCACAACGTGCCAAGACCATTTACGAAAAAATGAGCGATAAAGTCAAAAAATCCGGTTATGCACAGCGCGCCATTGCGTCCATCAACCGCGCCTTGGTAACGGCCATCGGTCAAAAAGCTCCGGATTTCGAAGCGCCCACCCCCGACGGCAAAACCCTCAAAATGTCGGACGTGCTCAAAAAATCCAAAGTATTGATTTTGGACTTCTGGGCTTCCTGGTGCCGTCCCTGCCGCCGCGAAAATCCCTACGTAGTGGAAATCTACAAGAAATACCATCCCAAGGGTCTTAACATCCTGAGCATTTCCCTCGATCGCCCCGGCCAAAAGGACAAATGGCTCCAAGCCATCAAGGACGATCACCTGGATTGGTATCATGTGTCCAACCTCCAATTTTGGCAAGATCCGGTGGCTCGTCAATATGGCATTCAGTCCATTCCCGCTACTCTGATTCTGGACAAAAACGGCATCATCCGTGCCAAAAACCTGCGACGTGACGACCTGGAAGCCAAGGTAAAAGAATTGATAAATGAAAAATAAAAAACGGTATCAAATCCGTTTTGCCGGCCTGATGGCAGGATGGTTTTCGCTCTTGATTTTGCTTCAAGCTTGCGGAAGCCATCCCAAGGTGGCAACCCACCAAATGACCGTGGATCCCCTTCCCGTGGAATCGCCGCTTATCCTTTCGCGAATCGATAAAAAAGGCAAGCCCGTCCCCACCGATACCATTCGCCGCTCTCCCTATACTTTTACGCACGGCCAACCCCAACTTTATGTTTTGGAATACAAGGATGGGCGCATCCCCCTGGTATTGGGTAACCATGACGTCAATGTGCGGATTGACACCGTCCGTTTCAAAGCCAGCCGTATCCACGGAGGACGTGAAAACGATTCCCTCTATGCCCTCTACCGGGATATGGATAGCCTGAGCCACGA
Source organism: Chlorobiota bacterium (assembly GCA_013153655.1). Classification (GTDB taxonomy): domain Bacteria; phylum Bacteroidota; class Bacteroidia; order Flavobacteriales; family Flavobacteriaceae; genus JAADED01. The sequence goes on along the minus strand of JAADEB010000174.1, from coordinate 13,175 downwards.
ACAAAGAAAATTATATATCCGCCTGCGAAGCACCGTTCCCGCAGAAAAAGAAGCGGCCCGCAAAGCCTTCCAACGCCTCAACCGTGAAGCCACGGACCGCCAATATGCCTTTGCCCGCAACAATCCCAATCTGGCCGGAGTTGTCATTCTAACGGGGCTGACTTATTCTCGCCAAAATATGGATTATCAAAAACTTTCCGAAATATACGGTACCTATCCACAAAACGTTAAAAACACCGATGCCGGCAAATTTCTTACCTATCGCCTCAACGAAGCGGGAATCGGCCAAGTGGGCACCAAGGCACCTAATTTTACCGCTCCCGGTCCCGACGGCAATCCCATAAGCCTGTTTTCGGTCATGGGCAAAGTCACCATCGTAGACTTTTGGGCTTCCTGGTGTAAACCTTGCCGAAAAAATAATCCCGAAATGGTGCGCCTCTACCGCAAATATCATCCCCAAGGTCTCCACATCATCGGTGTTTCCTTGGACCAAAACCGTCAAGCCTGGCTCCAAGCCGTTAAGGACGACGGACTGGAATGGTATCAGGTGTCCCACCTCAAAGGATGGCAAGAACCTGTGGCCCGTCAATACCGTATCCGGTTCATTCCGCAAACCCTTGTGCTGGACAAAACCGGACGGATTCGTGCCAAAAATCTGCATGGAAAAGCATTGGAAGACATTATTATAAAATTATTAAACGAATAAGCATAACAACATTTAACATAACAAATTCCCAAAAGTATCTTCTTTTATTTTTTTTTATCACATCAAATTTGTTTTTTTAAAATAACATTTCTAAATTTGTAACGAAGGTTTATATAAAAAAAATAAATGAAAAAAAATATAGGGTTTGCAGACAAAATCATTCGTTTGATTCTGGCTTTTATTTTACTACTGGTAATTTGGTTCAACTTGGTGCAGGATAAAACCTGGCAAATTGCCGTATTAGTAATAGCCTTAATTGCCGCATTAACTTCTTTCCTCGAATATTGTCCCATATACAGTATTCTAAAAATCAATACCCGGAAAGAAGAAGCATAACGTCAATTTTGGTAAGGCTATTAACAGCTTCGGTGTAACTGTTCATTTAAATGACCGGAGGAGGAGGTCACATACAATCCATGATAACTTCGTTGCGCAACAACCGCTTGATGCGTCATCATAGTCGTTTTGCCGACCGGTTTGCCCAAGCACCTCATGCTTCTTCACCACCTTCCACCCGGCAGAAGAAAAAAACCTCACCTTCGCCTTGGCCGCCCCGTTATGCCTATACTCCTAAACTCGGTCTTCGCCGGATACTCATTATTGCCGCTCTTATTTTCGGTCCCGTACTTCTGATTTGGATTTTTTCTTAGGATTTCTAACGAATCGAAGTTACATTCATCAACAAAATTACGGCCATCATTTCCTCTCCAATTCCCTACCCGACCTCAAATATTAGTCCGGGAAAAGGTTCCGAGGAAAAAACTCCTGAAACCGGCCCGTGCCCATATAGGACAAATAAGCTCCGCCGGGTTTAATACAAGCCGGTTCGGTATAGAGCGGAAAGGGAAATCCGGTTTTATGCCGGCTTTTTCCACCGTTCAACGAGTAGAACAAATGCTTTGTGACGCCAATGGGGCCTATATCGCTCCGGCGGTTGATTTGTATATAAATCAGCGAGTCGCGTACTTGGATTGATTCCAAATCGTAGCGGTCATAAGGGTCTATTGGTATTTCCTCCAACTTATAGCCGTTGAAACGAAAGAGAAGAGCTTTATGTTTTTTCGTTTCTTTTGCCGCAATCCATATGCGCCCTCGATTGTCTGCAAACATATCCTCAAACCAATTGATTTTCGGCATGAAATAACGCTTTTCCGTTCCGGCATCCAAGTCGTACCGAATAAGTCCGAAAGATGAGGCGGGTCGATCGACAAAAGTCAGGTATAAAGCGTCCTTCGTCAACCGTCCGTTCTGACAAGAGCGGGAAAAACTTTTCAGCATTTCTATGCTATCGGCAATACGTAGCAGCGCCAAACGCTCATGCTGCCGAACCAAAGCCAGTAGTTCACCATCCGGATAAACATAAAAATCCTTGATAAGAACACCCGGCGAAAACCGGACCAAAAGCCGCCAGTTTTTTTCGTCTTCGGACATGTAAATGACGGGGCCTTCCATATAATGCTGAATGCCGAGATAGGTTTTTCCATTTGCCTTTCGCACCTTATCCACATATTCACCTCTTCCGTGAAAAACGAGTTGCCATGTTCGCCCGCCATTACGGGTGCGATAGAGGACGGCTTTATTCGTTTTGGTACCGGTAGGCACATCATAGAGTCTTTCCATACCGCCCAGGTATCCCGTGCTGTCGGTGGTAAAAAACATGTAGTCATAGATACCGCCATGTAGTCCGCGGGATTGAAATTCATCCCAATGTCCCGATTTTCCGGTACAGGAAAGCAAAAGGCTTCCCGGGAATAAGAGAAGGACAAACGTACGCATCCACTTATTTTTCTTCAACGGGCTGAACAATGAAAATGTCTTCGTTGCGTTTACGGAAGAGGAGTTCTTCACGTGCGAATTTTTCGATATAGGCCGGATTGTCGAAATTTTTAAGCAATTCCTTGTTTTGTTTTATTTTTTCGGCCAGGGTGCGATTTTCTTCCTTCAATTGGCGAATTTCGCGCGAGAGTTTGAATTGAAAAAACACCGAATCGTTATCAAAAAAGAGCAAGTAAATCACGGCCACGGCCACTACGATCCATCCGATATTGCGAACGGAAAGCAGGCGAATCAATCGTTTGGTATGCTGGTCAAGCGCGGCCATGGGCGGTCAGGTTGTTTTTGATCACGCTTTTGAGCACTTCGATGGCGGTTTCGTTGCGCCGGTCGTTAGGAATGATGATGTCGGCGTAGGATTTGGTGGGTTCGATGAATTGCTCGTACATGGGTTTGAGGGTGGTTTGGTATCGGTTGAGCACTTCTTCGAGAGTACGTCCGCGCTCTGCAATATCGCGGCGAATGCGGCGAATGAGGCGTTCGTCGGCATCGGCATGCACGAAGATTTTTAGGTCGAAAAGGTCGCGCAAGCGTTTATCGGTAAAAATCAGGATACCTTCCACGATCATCACTTTTTTGGGATGTGTAAGAATGGTGTCGCCGGTGCGGGTGTATTGAATAAATGAATATACAGGTTGTTCCACCGCTTCGCCCTTGCTAAGACGGGTGAGATGGTCGTAGAGCAAATCGAAATCGATGGCGCGGGGATGGTCGAAGTTGTATTTGGCTCGCTCTTCCAAAGGCAGGTGGTCCAGAGCCACATAATAATTATCCTGAGGTATCACCCCGATATCGTCCGAACCCAAGGCTTTGATAATTTTATTGACCACGGTGGTTTTACCGCTTCCGGTGCCGCCGGCGATTCCGATAATAAACATAGCTGAGGTAATTTGTTACAAATATACAAAAAGCGTTGAACCCCGGGAAACGGGGAATCCGGTAAATTCTGTTGAATAATTGAATAGATGAGGAATTTCTGTTAAACCGTCAAATCGTTAAACCGTTAAATCGATTAGCGGCCTTGCCGCACTTTAATCTATCACCTTTTTCCTTATCCCCTTATTATTGAGCGTTAAATCGACAATATTGACCGGTGACCGATGACACAGGTGCATAATTCGGTAAACGTAGCACGGGAAAGGTTTTTTAGCGGAAGAGTAAGAAATTTGTTTGAGAGAAATTGTGTTTTAGTGATTTAGCGAATAGTTTTTTAATGAATAGTGAAAGCAAAATTTAAATTCGAACCAAGCTTAATAGCTAATAACCTAAAACACAATGAGTTAAAGCTAATGTTAAAGTTAAGATATTCATTTAATCCGCCTGAGGCGGACACGGCGATTTAACGGTTTAACATAATCGTAAATCCTAAATTCCAAATCCGACTAAAAAGATGCCTTTCAATTAAAATTCAAATACATTTCTGGATCCAAGGCATGGCCTTTGTGCCAAAGTTCGAAATGCAGATGAGGGCCGGTGGTACGTTCGCCCGTGTTGCCGGCACGTGATATTACCTCTCCTGCGGCCACTTGGTCGCCTTTCTTTTTGAGTAGACGGCTATTATGTTTATATACGGAAAGGTAGTTGTCGGGATGCATGAGGATAATCACATTGCCGTCGTCGGGGGTCCAGGCGGCAAAGATCACCCGTCCGGGCGCTACGGCTTTTACGGGTGTGTTTTGTGGTACCACGATATCCACTCCGTAATGTCCGGCTTCTTTGTCGAAACGGCGGCTGAGTTTGCCACGGGCCGGCGGAATGAAACGGGGGTTATTGCCTCCCTTTACCGCCACCCGGAAGGCTTCCTTGCTGCGCACCTCTTCGCGCAGGAGGGAATCTTCGCGGGATGGAAGCAGATCGAGGGTATCCACCGATACAATCCGTGAGGTATCCCCCACTCCGGCCAATTCTTCGGGTTTGACATCGCCGCTGAGGGCCATACGAAGCGAATTCATGTATTTTTCCCACATGCGCAATTTGCGCTCCGAAGAATCCAGTTTTACCGAAAGCTCATACACTTGTTTTTTCAATTTGCTGGACGGATAGCCGGGGATATATTCCCTAAGCGGCGTGTAGGCAATCAGCAAGGTGGTGCCGGCAATCAACAACAAGGCAATTAGACCCGTAACGGCAAAAACATTCAAACGGGTCAGGGAAAAATCCAACTTATGTTCAAACGTATCCTCATCGATAATCACCAGACGGTAGCTATCGGTGAGTTTTTTGAAAAAGGACCTTTTTTCTTTTTGTTTACCCATGACGAGGTTTAATAATCACCCCAAGTTTCGGGTAATTGTGCCAAAGCTTTTTCCAATTGCTCATCGTTGAGGGGCTTTCCGTGCCAACGGTAATCGCCTTGCATGAAATCCACTCCGTAGCCCATAAGCGTATGCAGGAGAACGGCTACGGGTTTGCCTTGACCCGTAAGGGAGCGGGCTTTGCGCAATCCTTGGATGACGGCATCCAGATCATTGCCTTGTTCGATATCGAGGACGGTCCAGCCGAAAGCCTCGAATTTGGCGCGCAGATCGCCGAGGTTAAGAACTTTTTCCACCGGGCCGTCGATTTGGGCGTTATTGTAATCCACCGTGGCAACCAGGTTGTCCACACCCTTGGCTCCGGCATAGAGGACGGCTTCCCAAATTTGACCTTCCTGCAATTCACCGTCACCATGAAGCGTAAAGACCAAATGCGGGTCCTTATTGAGTTTTTTTCCTTGGGCCACACCCAGGGCCACGGACAATCCCTGACCCAACGAACCCGACGCAATACGCACACCGGGCAAGCGGTCGTGAACCGAAGGATGACCTTGCAATCGAGAACCCATACGGCGGAAAGTGGCCAATTCGCTTACGGGAAAGTAGCCGCGCCGCGCCAAAACGGAATAGTAAACGGGGGTGATATGACCATTGGAAAGGATAAAAACATCTTCACCCGTGCTGTTTTCGGCATCGAAACGGGAAGGGTCGATATCTTGGAGAATGTCGAAGAACAAAGCGGTAAAAAATTCCACCGTTCCCAATGAACCGCCGGGATGTCCGGATTGGGCATCATGTACCATACGTACGATATCGCGACGAATTTGGGAAGGAAGGCTATGGATGTCTTTCTTCATGAGAATTTCTTTTAGATAGGACAAAGTTACGGGAAATTTCCGTGAAATGGTTATCATGTTCAACATAAAGGTAGAAGATATTTATGTAAATTATATAATATGTATACCGGGGCTTTCGGCGAATAGCAGTGATCTACAACGCTCCCGGATCCGAGGAGGCCACAACCGGAGAATCTCCCATTTTCGGGAAACGGAAAGGGATCAAATGGGTGAACTTTTAAATCGGGGAACCGGTGAATGAAAAAAAAACTTTAACATTAATACTTTAACCTTACAGGGAGGTGGGTTGGGAGGTGGGATTGGATAATTTGTAAAATCGTTGAACAGCCATGTCCGCCTCAGACGGATGCAATCGTTGAATCGAGGGACGGATGACCGGTGACCGATTGATTAAATGATAATGAATAGGGAATAAAACCATGCAAAAGGCCATATCATTTAGAAATCCGCACGGTGAAGCTATTTGGATTGGAAAACCTTTGCCGGTATAGATGAAATTAGGGAAAGAGAAATAAGAACGTTTTATGATTTCTTCATTTAACAAAAGGATATTGCCATGCTTATCTTTTTTACATTATTACGACCGGATCTCCATATCTTTTTTTTGGATTAACCGGGTCATGACGGGTTAAAACAGGAACTAATCCATCATCATAAACATTAACTTGGATAAATAATAAGCATCTTCGAAGGCCTATTTATCCAAAATAAATCTTTTGGTCATCAAATGTCCGCCCATTTGAATTTCCAAGAGATATATGCCGGCGGATAAAAACGAAACATCTACATAAGGATAAATATTTGAAGTGGAAAATAATTTTTTTCCACTCAAATCATAAATAACTATTTTTTCTATGGGAACGGTTGAGAAATTGCTCAGGTATAAAATTCCTGCATTGGGATTTGGATAAATGATTATATTTTCCTCCGAAGCCTTAGTTATATTGTTTTCCACTTCCATACTATTGTCGATTTGCGACAATTCGTAAGTAAAAACGATGCCGAGGGTGTTTTGAATTGAATCCTGAAAAACCTCATTGGCTCCTATTACCACATGCCCGTTACCACTCAACTTCATTCCGGTAGTTATGTTCTGATATCCTTTGATATCATTACCCACTTGTCGCCAACGGCCATTGTTAAATTCGAAAAGTTGCATACAAACGCCCTCGCTTTCGGGAGGGAGAATTTTAAAGTCATCCACATTATATCCGCCTCCGATAATATTACCATCATAATTAACACTCATGGAAAAGCCGAAGCGACCGTAAGGGATACTTCCCCAAAGCTCTTGACCTTTTTGGACCCAGTCGGTACCGTCGAATTCGTAAGCCGTCATTTTGTTACTTTCGGTGCCGTTATCATCGCTTAATTGTTGAATCAAAACCGTATTTCCATCACCGCTGATGGCTCCATGGTTACTATTTATAGGAATATCCGAACCTTTCCGGACCCAATTTCCGGAAACGTTTTCATATACTTTCCAAACGTTCCTGTCGGTAAACAAAATGACATTACCGTCCTCGCTAATATCGGCGATTTTGCCTCCGCTAAATTCATGTTCCGGTGCCGTCAAAGTCCAAACATTGTTTTGTAAAGTATAGTAACCCACTTTATACCGGTTCCAGGCAAATGCTTCGGTAACCACCGTCAAACGGGTGCCGTCCGCATTAATCCTTAATAAATAACCCAAAGCCATATTAGAGGTATCACATACCAAAGTTTGTCCTTTTTGCATCCATTGCCCGTTTTGGAATGCATATACTTCCACATACCATTTATATTCATTCCGGCGGTATTGCACTCCGGATGAAGCAAAAATATTCCCGGCATCATTCAAATCCACGTATTGTCCGAACCCGCTGTAAACATCACGGCCATAAACCGGTTGGCCTTTAAGCTGCCATGTTCTATTGACAAATTCATACACCCTGACAACGCCTCTATCCAAATCATTGTTATTAGGCATTTCATATCCCGGAGCACTGTACGCTATAATGTTGCCTTGACGATTAATATCAACGGCATGTCCTAATGCTTCCGCACGGGTTTCACCTAAAAATTCCTGCCCCAATTTTGTATTGTTTACCATATTTTCCACGTCATAAGCATAAATTTGTTTCGGTATCGAATTAGATATAAAAATCTTATTACCGCTATAATCCATCTTAACCTGACGACCGAAATTTTCGTTGGCTGAATGACCGGAAACCGTTCCACCCCATTCGGTCCATCTTCCGTTTACTTGCCGATACATTTTTGCCATACCCGAATTAAGCCCGTGACCGTAATTATAAGGATTGGAGATGATTATTTTATCACCCGGTGCATTTAAATCGATGCGACAATAATAGGGTGTTCTTTCGCTCAATTCTTCTCCTGCGATTTCATTTCCTTCCGGAACCCACTGCCCGTTCTCCATTCTGAAAATTTTATACATGGGATAATATTTGGTTTGTCCGTTCCTTCGGACTTTTTTCTTGTATATAATACCCAACCGGGTTCCGTCCTTACTCATGTGCGCATCAGGCATGATGGTGCCGCTAACGGTTGTATCCGAAATGATTAGCCGGTTCGATGCATTCCAATTTCCGTTGGCATAATTAAAAGTATAGATGTCTTTATTATGTATAATTAACCGGTTGCCCGAGCTGTCCAAATCTATACGCAGATAATTCTCCCTGTTATCATCATAAACTACGTTTAAATGTTGTATTTCCTGCCATTGATTGTTTATCCATTTATACATATTTACGGATGACGAATCAAAATGCCTTGAACTTTCTTTCATTCCTACGGCCAAAACCGTACCGTCATAATTCAATGCAAGGGGATTATTCATAAAAAAAACCGAAAGGTCATTTTGTATGATCTGACCGATACGCGTCCATTGGCCGTTATCATATCGGTAAGTGGCCACAAATTCGTCAGAACCGTTATATCCCGTAATGGTTAAGATATTTCCCGTTCCGTTTAGCGCAATGCCGGTGCCGAAAACCTGTGTATTCGAAGGATAAGGAGTGGTGATGTCATTTCCGTATCGAACCCATTGTCCAGCTTCCAAATGAAATATCCGTACATAATCGATACTATCGCGGACGCCGACGGCTATAATACTCCCATCCGCATTAATGGCAAATTCATTAATAACATTAGCGGTGGAATCAAATTCTATTACTTGACCCAATGGTTGTATTTGACTAAACAGACTCAATCTAAAAAAGAAAAAGATGATAATGATATGTTTCTTCATGATGATTTTATTCAAATTTTTTTCAAAAATAAATAAAATTGAGTTCTGTTTTTCAGTTAGATGTAAAGGACAAACGGAAAGCTAACTGCAATAAGATAATTTGTATTCCAATCCATAGGAAATTCATATTTAATTCCAAAACAAGGATAAAAACGATGGAATTCATGATTTTATATATCCGTCAGTCGTGCTTTACTTCGTTCGCCATAACGTCTTCGAGCAAGAGTATGCCTGCGCGCAAGACAGCGAAGCGATGTGCGCGGAGGCCTTGCCGAAATTCCGGCGGACAGCAGGGAGCCGCCATTCCGCAGCGGGCGGGCAAACGTTGGATATTGGCATTGGCAAGCCGGAGGCGCCGGACGAGAGCAAAGCCGGGCATATACACGCAGAGATGCCGACCCGCGGCCTTGCGGGCAGGCATGAGGAAGGGCGCGCCATAATGAAAATAGCTTATAGCCGTTGGCTAGTAGCTTTTTATGGATTTGGAATTTTGTGTAAATCCCAAATCCAAAACATTGTTAAATCATGGAAACATTAAATCGTGCAATTGATACTTTAACGTCAATCTTAACAATAAATATTAGCCCGCTACTGCAAATACAGTAGGAGAACACTCCCAAATCCCAATACCCCGATCCCCGTTACTATTTCACCTTAAAAAATCCTACCTTTGAATGAAAAAAAATCATTGCCATGTATAAAGATTTCGATACCCAAAAGATGATAGACCGCTTTTTGCGTTACGTAAAAATCGACAGTCAGTCGGATCCGGAATCGGAAACCACTCCCAGCACCGAAAAACAATGGGAAATCGCCCGGTTGTTGAAAAAAGAATTGGAAGACATCGGCATGCAGGACGTGGAAATCGATAAATACGGTTATGTTTATGCCACCTTGCCCGCCAATACGGATGAAGACGTGCCGGTTATCGGTTTTATCGCCCATTACGACACCACACCCGATTACAACGGAAGCGGCGTTAATCCGCAAATTCACGAAAATTACGACGGCGGCGACATTGTGTTGAATAAAGAAAAAAACCTGGTGCTCTCGCCGGATTATTTTCCGGAACTCAAAAAATTCAAAGGACAAACCCTCATCACCACCGACGGCAACACGCTTTTGGGCGCGGACGATAAAGCCGGCGTGGCGGAAATCATAGCCGCGATGGAATACCTCATCAACCACCCGGAAATCAAACACGGTAAAATCCGCGTGGCTTTCAATCCCGACGAAGAAATCGGCCGGGGCGCCCACAAATTCGACGTGGAAAAATTCGGCGCCCAGTGGGCATATACCATGGACGGCTCGGACGTGGGCGAACTGGAATTCGAAAACTTCAATGCCGCCGGCGCCAAAGTGATTATCACCGGCAAAAGCGTACATCCGGGTTACGCCAAAAACAAAATGATTAATTCCATCCTCCTTGCCAACGAATTTATGTCCGCCTTCCCGAAAGACGAAGTGCCCGAACGCACCGAAGGTTACGAAGGCTTTTATCATATCCTTTCCATCAACGGCACCACCGAACGCACCGAAATGTATTACATCATTCGCGACTTCGACCGCGAAAATTTCGAGCGCCGGAAAAAATTCTTTCTCGAAGTAGCCGAAAAAATCAACAGCCGCTTCGACAAACCCGTGGTAAAGGTGGAAATGAAGGACCAATACTACAACATGCGCGAAAAAATCGAACCCAACATGCACATTATCGAAATTGCGGAACAATCCATGCGCGAATTGGGTATCGAGCCGAAAATCAAGCCCATTCGCGGCGGCACGGACGGAGCACAACTTTCCTTTAAGGGACTACCCTGCCCTAACGTGTTTGCCGGCGGGTTGAATTTTCACGGTCCTTACGAATACGTGCCCGTGCCTTCCATGGAAAAAGCGGCAAAATTAATCGTAAAAATCGCCGAAAACACGGCCAAACGCCAAACGGCTTAAAATTTTAAGCACCATCAAGGACCAAGGAAAAAACCGGCGCGGCACGCCGGAAGCGGCACTTTCCAAATTGCCCGTTTTCGATGCCGTAGTCATCGGCAGCGGAGCGGGTGCGGGTCCTGTCATTTACGAATTAGCCCGGGCGGGTTTTCGGGTGGCGGTGCTGGAAAAAGGACCATGGTTCCGCACCGCCGATTTCCGGAAGGACGAATTGGTTGCCACGCGGCGGGACGTCTATTTTCCGAATTTGGAAAAAGAATTCCACGTATTGAGTTTTACCCGTAACGGACGAAAAAAATCCGTAACCACCTACGAATGGAACTGGTCTTTCTGGAACGGCAACATGGCGGGCGGTGCCACCAACATCATGAGCGGCTATTTTCAACGAATGAAGCCGCAGGATTTCAAGTTGTTAAGCACATACGGCGAAATTCCGGGTGCCAACATCACGGATTGGCCGGTGGATTATGCGGAAATGGAACCGTATTATACCAAGGTCGAAAAACTTATCGGCGTTTCCGGGCGGGTGGTGGCGCACCGTTTTCAGGAGCCGCGCTCCACACCGGATTTTCCTTTTCCGCCATTGCGGGAAAATATCGTTGCCTCCTTCATCGACCGGGCGGCAAAGGAGCTGGGATATGAAGTGATACCCACGCCGCGGGCTATTTTATCGCAAGACAGGGACGAACGCAAAGCCTGTTATTACTCGAATTACTGCGGCAGTTACGGATGTGCCTCGGATGCCAAAGGCAGTGCCCGGGTGGCATTGCTCCGGGATGCCCTCAAAACGGGAAACGTTACGTTCATTACCAATGCCCATGTTTACCGCTTGGAAACGGACGGGCACTTCCGGGTTAAAAAAGCCCGGTTTATTACGGCGGACGGAAAAAAATATGCCGTCGAAGGGAAAATTTTTGTAGTGGCCGCACAAGCGGTGGAAAGCGTGCGCCTTTTGTTGTTGAGTAAAAACAAAGAATTTCCCGAAGGTTTGGCCAACAATAACGGATTGGTAGGTAAAAACATCCTGTTTTCCGCCGGCGGCATAGGCGAAGGCGAAATCCGTTTGGACGACTACGACGAAAAAACGGCGGCCGCCATCCGCCAACCGGGACTGTTTATCAACCGCACCTTGCAATCCTTTTACGAATGGGAGGATCCGGAAACAGGTAAAAAACAAAAAGGCGGCATCGTGGATTTCCTTTTCGAACATGCCAATCCCGTGCCCAGGGCAATCAAGCAAAAACGGGACGGCGACCGGCTGGTGTACGGCCGGGAGCTCAAGCAACGGATTTACCGCTATTTTACGGGCGTCAGAACGCTAAAATTTGAAATTTTTACCGATTGGCTTCCCCATGACGGCGGTTTTGTAAGCTTGGACAAACGGCATAAAGACTTTCGCGGTTTTCCCGTTGCCAACATTCATATCGATGCCCATCCGGCACAAATCCGCCCGGGACGGTTTCTCGCCCGCCATGCGGAACAACTGCTGCGCCAAATGGGATTGCATCATATCCGATCCAATGTGAACGACTGGCCCCCTTCCAATTTACAAGCCGGCGGTATCCGTTTCGGCAATGACCCGCGCACCTCGGTATTGAACAAATGGTGTCAAGCGCACGAAGTGGAAAACCTGTTCGTAACCGACGGCAGTTTTATGCCCACCGGAGGAAGTGTGCCTTATACATGGACCATTTATGCCAACAGTTTCCGGGTCGCGGACTATATTAAACGGGAATTTGCCTATTTGAAACGGCAATAAAATGTATCCGGAAAGGTGTTTTTAAAGGTTACTTTTACTTTTACCTTTACCTTTACTTTTACTTTTACTTCTCTATTTAATTTCCGCTACTGCAAAAAAATAAAAGAGAAAATCCCAAGTCCTAAATCCCAATCCCCAAATCCGGAAATAAAAAGCTAAAAGCTAATGGCTAACAGCTAACAGCATGTGTACTAACAAACTACTGGGTAAGATATTATCCTAAATACTATATCCCAAGTCCTAAATCCGAAAAAAAGCACCGGTCATCCGTCATCGGTCATCGGTCATCGGTCAAATTTTTGTTAAACCGTTAAACCGTGCAATCGTTAAATCGACTTGCGGCTTCGCCGCACTTTCTCCTTTTCCCAATTACCTTTTCCCTTTACTTTTGAGCGTTAAATCGTGTAATCGTGCAATCGGATTGCGGCTTCGCCGCCCTTTAACCGTTAACCTTTCACCTTTTACCTTGTCCCTTTATTTTTGTGCATTAAATCGAAATTTGATTTTGGAATTGGGAGTTGGGCTTAATTTTAATTATTAGTTTTTAGTTATTAGTTGTTAGTTGTTC
>JAADEB010000007.1 GCA_013153655.1 Chlorobiota bacterium | reverse complement strand
GCGACCAACGGAAGCCACCGTACGCCGCATGCCGACCGAGAGCAGACCCGAGCGAACTATTAGCGGAGCACCCGACCCGCGGCCTTGCGCGAGGGTATGAGGAAGGGACGCGCCATAAAAAACTTAATTCGGAATTTATTTGCTTGGCATGTACCTTTTTGGGGGCTTATGAACGGGATTTGGGTATTGGGATTTGGGTTTTGGGTATTGGGAATTGGGAGTTGGAATATTCATTAGTGGTTGAACGGTGGATGGGCTCCGGAGAAGGGACGCGCCATAAAAATCATCCTCTTCGTTTCATGTGTTCGAATGAGAATGGACATTATTGACAGGAAGCGGACTTCGATTGGGTAAAAATGATATATTTGCTTAATAAAAACGAAATTGCCGACAATGAAAAAAATCAATCCCAAAGATTTTCTGATCAAACCGCGTAAGAAAATCAAAATCGACGAGCTGCCGACCCGCTACGACCTGGACGCCGACAAAGAAAAAATCGAAGACGAACTGCGTAAAGTGCGGCGCAAAATCGCCAAACTCCAAACCAAAATCTACGCCGCCGGAACGCCGGCCGTGTATATTGGCATCCAAGGTATGGACACCGCCGGCAAGGACAGCATGATTCGCGAAGTGTTCAAAGACATCAATCCCAGCGGAATTTTCGTGTACGACTTCAAAAAACCCACCGCCGAAGAACACGCACACGATTACATTTGGCGTCATTACAAAAAAATGCCTGAACGCGGCATGTTCGTGGTTCACAACCGCACCCATTACGAAGACGTACTGATTGCACGCATCCACCCGCAACTGGTGTTGGCACAAAATATTTACGGCATCAATTCATTGAAAGACATTACGGATAAATTCTGGAAGCAACGTTTCCGCCAAATCAAAGATTTTGAACGCCTGCAAACCGAGAACGGAACGGTGATGATCAAATTGTTTTTGCACCTGTCGAAGGAAGAACAAAAAAACCGTTTCCTGCGTCGCATTCGCCGCGAAGACAAACAATGGAAATTCAACGAAGCCGACCTGAAAGAACGCAAGCGTTGGGACGAATACATGAAAGCCTACGAAGACGTGCTCAACAACACCTCCACATCCTACGCTCCCTGGTATTTCGTGCCGGCCGACGACAAACCCACGGCACGCCTCATTGCGGCCAAAATCATTTACGATATTCTGAAACAACTGGACGTGGATTTCCCGAAACTGAGCGACGAAGAAAAGAAAAAATTCGAGGAATACCGCCAGCAATTGCTTAACGAAAAAGACTGACCATGACCGAATCGGCCTATTACGAATCCATGGGCGTGTTTTTCAACGCCGCCGATGCGGACGCCTACGCCGGCGCCTTGGAGCGGGAAGGCATCCCTTACAACCTGGAAATGATCATGCCGGAAGACAGCGACGAGGTGGCTTTGGCGGTGGAAATTTTCGTTAAAAAATCGGCGGCGGACCGGGCGCGGCAAATCAAGGAAGACATCATCCGGGCCACCTTGGATCATCCGGATGTGTACTTGCACCATATCAGCGACGACGACCTGCGCGACATTCCCTTGCATCCGGAAGACGCCAACGATTTCGATTATTGGGCGGCCTTGGAACTCATTCGCCGGAAAGGTCTTCCGCTGGAAGACCGCGATTGGGAACAATTTCGCCAGGAACGCCTGTTGGAAATGATGGAAAAACGGATTCCGAAAAGCTCCGGACTGTTTCCGCTGGCATTGTTTATCTGGGCATTGGGAGTGGCCACGGCCATATTCACCTACCGGACCATGCCTTATGTGGCGGCCTTGTTGTTCCTGGGTTCGCTCATCATCGGACGGCATATGCAAAAGGACGAATTCGGCGAGAAGGAGCAACGGCAAGGCAAAACGGTTTTTTGGCTATCGATCCTGAGTTTGGCGGCCGTGGTGGTGGCGGGCTTCGTCTTTAAGGGCGACTAACACAAGCGGCTTATGAAACGGTGCCTGGTGTCGGTGGTCAGCAAGCAGACCTTACCCAATTACTTGCTCATCAAGGAGTTGGAGGAGAGCACGGACCGTTTCCTCTTTATTTCGTCCAAGAAAATGGAACGTGAAAAGAAAACCGCCGACCTGGCCGTTACGGCCGGTATTCCCAAGGACAAAATGTTGAAAGTGCTCATCGAGGAGGACCAATACTTCCGGGCACACGAACGATTGGACAAATTGCATCTTCCGGCCGACACCGAATACATCGTAAACCTGACGGGCGGCACCAAACTCATGGCCATTGCCGTACGCGAATATTTCGAACGCTTTCCGAACGTGCGGTTTTTCTACGTCCCTTTGGACAAAAACACCTACAAGGAAATCCATGACGACCGCTTGGCCGACGAACGGCCGTTTACCTACCGCATTTCGGTGGCGGAATACCTCTCCATTTACGGCATGCGGGGCGAGCCGTCGGAACGTTTGTTCAACGAGCGCCAAGTGTTGGAACTCTACAAGGACGTACGCAGCACGGGATACGAACTGGAACGCTTTCCGCTGAAAAAACTAAAAAAATACATTCCGCCATATAAGATCACCAAGCAAATGTACACCAAGTGGTTCGAGGAATACCTCTACTACCGCATCAAGGGCATACTGCGCTTGGAAGACCGGTTTATTGCCACGGGGCTGAAACTCTACTCCAAACTGCCGCTCGCGCCGGGAGAAAACCGTTCGTCACATCAAAACGACAACGAGGTGGACATCTTTTTTCTCTACAAAAACCGGCCGTATATCGTGGAAAACAAGTTTTCATTGGGCAAGCGCGAGGTGAATATTGATGCATTGGTACATGCTTTGTTTAAAATGTCGGGCGTAAACCGGCGTTTCGGTCTCAATGTGTATGCCACGCTGGCCACATTGAGCGATTTGGACGAATTGACGCCGGATGCCAGGCGTCATCTGCGGCACCGTTGCCGGATCCTGGGATTGCATTATCCAATCGACCGCAACGATATTCATTACCGTTTCGGCGAGCGGCTCCGGGATTTTATCCAGAAGCGGGAGGTTGTGGAGTCATAGACATTTTTCCGTTAAACTTATCAAGTTTCCATCCATTGTGTTATTCCCGATTATTGATGATTACGTCGATACCGAAAATCCTATTCCGGTAGCGTACAAGTAAGGTGTAGAATCCAGGTTTGAGACGACTTATATCCATGGAGGGACCGTTCAGCGGAGCAAAGGGACGAATCATTCTGCCATTGTTATCGGCGAGGGCCAAATCGATGGTTTGATCTTCGGGATATTTAAAATGCAAAACTCCGGAAGCGGGATTGGGATAGACGACAAAATAATTTTGTAGCCACGCAGGCACATCGAAAATTTGACCTTGGGAGATTTTAAGGATTTTTCCATGCAATCCCACTACATAACCGGTAAGCGTGTCGGCAAAATGCAGGCCGGTAAACATATTATTGCGACCATAATCATCAATACTGTTTTCCGCATAAAATTCCACACGGTCAAAGGAATCGCCTCCGTCGGGATTATGATAAATAAACACGGGATATTCTCGACAAATCAATGGCATGAATCCTACGGACCAAATATGCCGGTAGGAGGGAACCACGGTGGAAAGAATCGCTCCGTTATACTCCATTCCGGTGGTATCGCGTAATATCTCCGTCCATTGATGGCCGCCGTCAACGGACTTAATGATTCCCGACCAATGAGAAATATACATGGTATCGGGAGAGAGAATATCCATATCCAAAGTATAATTTACTGGAATAGGCAACGTATCCACCGGCTGCCAGGTTCTTGCAGTATCATCCGTACGTAATAAATAGACATGATCAAGAGTTTCGAGGGTAAGAAATCCGGTTTGTGCGTTGAGAAATTGCACGGTATTGACATTCCCGGAGTCCGGAATACGAACGGATTGCCAATGATCTCCACCATCGGGCGTCATCCACAAAGCGGTATCGGATCGAATAATAAAAACGGTGTCGGTATTCAAAACCGAAAGATAATCGGCGGTCCGGCGGGCATTTACGGAATCGGTACGTATGCTTTGCCAATGAAGTCCGCCGTCTAAGGTTTTAAGCACATGGCGGCGACCCAAAATATATCCCGTTCGACTATCTACAAAATGAAGTTTCATGAAATAATCCTCTACGGGCATTTGTACGGAATCCCAATGCGTGCCGCCGTCCACCGTTCGTAGCACCTTGCGGTAACCGACAACCACCACCGTGTCGGCCGAGATACAATAGACATCCGATAATGCCGCATCGGTACCGCTATCCAGCCACTGAAAAGCAACCGGCTGTTGCTGGGCAAACAATCCCGTCCAGGCCAAAAAAGCGAGAAAAACAATCTTTTTCATAATTTGCTTTTAGTTCAAATTTAATAATGTTTTTGTAATTTTCAAATGATATTTTGTTTTTTTGGAGAACAAAAGCAAATTTAGACAAAAAAAACCGCCGTTAACAGAAAACGGCGGTGAAGATATTATCAAAATTATGTTTCTTAGTAGCCCAATACCGCGCGGTTGTCTTTAATTTTGGCTTTCTTTTTCAGTGCTTCGAGCAGACGGGTAAAGAGGTTGGAGGTTTCTTTTTGTTTTTGTTGGGCGATATAAGGCATGTAGCTATCGAGTTTGGGTGCAGGTGTTTTCTTGGTGGGGCTCACTACAAAGGCGCCGTAATTACCTTGTACGGGGTCCGAAATCTTGCCCATGGGCGTAACAAAAGCCACGGCCACCACCACCGGTTCTTTACCCATACCGGGAATCATGGGACTATCGAGCGTCACATCGTCCACATGACCTTTTTGGCCGCCGCTGTTTTTGGCGATTTCATCCAGGCTGTTGCCTTTCATTTTAGCTTTGATGTATTCGAATTTCTTTTCGGCCAGGATTTTGGGTTTTACCAATATAGCGGCTTCTTCCACGGGCATCAAACCCTCGGGCGTACGTCCGGTGTATTGTACCACAATGTAGGCTTCGGGTGTGTCGAAGCGTTTGATGTCGCCGATTTCGGTTTTGTCGTTATAGAGCCAACGGACGATTTCGGGTTTATCTCCCAGGCCGGGCAAATGCGATTCGTAACGGAAAATCTTTTTGACGGGCAGGGCTTGACGGTGTTCTTCTTTGGCGGTTTTGGCCAGGTCTTTTTCATTTTTGGCCTTCATGGCAAATTGGGCGGCAATGCTGTAAATGCTGTCCAAGGTTTCGTCCGAAGGCGTCACTTCCTTATTGATTTCAGCCAATTTGACCAAAGAAATCTTGTTCTTATCCAAATCATCCACGCGAATCAAATGGTAGCCGAAACGGGTTTTTACAATACCCATGTCGCCTTCCTTATGGGAGAATACGAATTCGCTAAACGGTTCCACCATCTTGTTATAGGCAAAGTTTTCGTATTTACCGCCTTTGGGCACGGAAGCCTTGTCGTCGGAGAACTTGCGAACCATTTCTTCGAATTTGGAAGGGTCCTTTTTCAATACGGCCAAAACGCTGTCGGCCTTTTGCTTGGCTTCCTGTTCGGTAAGATGCGCACCGGGTACCGTTTGCGGATCAAAGGCAAACAGGATATGCGATGCGGTGGCTTTGGCGGGCACGTTTTCTTTTTTGTCTACGATTTTGTAGAGGTAGAACACGTTTTTGCGAAGATACGGACCGAAGACGGCGCCTTTGGGCAGTTTCATCAACGTGTCGGCCACATCCTTGGGCAGGTCCTTTTCCGTGTACCAAAATACCGGACGGAATTGGTCGGAATATTTTTTGGCAAAGGCTTCGGGATCATTCGTATGAAGGAATCCGGGTACGGTGTCGTTTTGATTGGTTTTGGGGTTAAACACCACTTGATCCTCGATCAATGCGGCCAATTTTTGTTTAACGGCTTCGTAATCCGATTTGGAAGGTTTGTTGTCGAATTTCACAAAGAGAATGTCACGGTTTTCCTTGGTATGGTACAAGTCGGCGTGTTGTTTCAAATAGTTTTTGATGTCTTCGTCGGTCACGTTCACCACGGAATCGGGGATTTGGGAATAAGGCACGGTGACGAAATCGAAACTTACTTTATCGGCTTCTTTACGATAGGCCCATTCGCCTTCCTTGATGGTGGGGTTGATGGCGCCTTTTACGAGATAATCGAAAATCTTTTGGCCTTCGGCTTCTTCAATATCCTTTTGCAATTTCACCCAGTTTTCATAGGCCTGGGGATTTTCGTTTTTGGCCTGATTGACCTTTTCCATGTAGTCAATCAATTGATTTTCGTCGAAAACGCCTTGGGCCGTGGTAAATTGCTTACGGATATAAGGGTTGTTTTTGATTTGGTCGAAGATGCGGTCCGGTGCCACCATGATGCCGGTTTTCTTGAATTCATCTTCCAAAAGCTTTTTGTTGACGAAATAGTCCCATGCCTGACGCATGATTTGGTTGCTGCTCATTTGGGTGCCCATCTGTTTTTGCATTTGGGCGATGTATTGTTGAAATTCTTTGGTGGGGATTTTTTCGCCGTTTATTTTTCCCACATATTCTTGCGAAGGGCGAAAAAGGGACGAACTGTTTTTGATAAGTCCTTGAATAACAAAAGCAAAGAGCGCCAAACCGATAACGATAATCAATGCTCCGGAGCTCTTCTGAATTTTACCTAAAATTGCCATATTCCTTATTTTTCAAATCGTTGCGCAAAATACGACATAATCCCAAAATATAAAAATAAAAAAAGCGGGAACTTTCCGAGGAAAATTCCCGCCTTTATCAGGATTAATATCCGGTTTTATCGAATCACCAATTTACGTGTGGATTGACGTTCTCCGTCACGGATTTTGATCAAGTAGATTCCGGGCGTCAACCGGTTTACCGGAATTTGAATATTCGAATGTCCGTTGAGCGCAAAATTTTCGTGCCAAACCAAGCGTCCGTTGATATCGGTGAGAGATATGTTTTGCTCCGTTGAACGTGCGTCAAAACTTATATTGACTTGTTCCCGGGCGGGGTTGGGATAGATATTTAGATCGACAACAGGTATGGCATCCACTCCCACCAAATGGCAAGGATGTAGCGACCAACTGTTAAGTGTACCCACATCTCCCTGGTAATTATCGGATACGGAAAGCGTCCAATCCCCCGCCATGGATTCACCGGTAAAATCGGAAAGATGTCCAACGGGTTGATAGGTTCCGCCGGAGTTCATTCCGTTGCAATCCATGGCATTGCCATCGTCGGAAAAAGTCACATTGATATTATCTTGACTTTGACAATTACGACGGAATAAATCCACCGTAGTGCCGGAAGGGGAAGTAAGGGTAATAACCAAATCTTGAATATAGGTATGAGTGATATTTACATCGACGGTTAATTTGGAAATTTCATAATTTTCGTCCAAATGGATGGTGGATGTAATACCCGTTGCATTATTATCGGGAATATCTACTGCCGTTGTGTTATCGTATCCCAAACATTCCACGGTATAATTACCTATCATGATATTACCTTGACTTACATCGAAGAAATAATTGTTGTGACCTCTTACCATGATACGTCCGGTAGGGGTTTGTAATCCGGAAGGGAGTGTTACGGTTTCGGAACCGTCGTTGGGAACATTGGAGGCGAGAAGGATGTCAAAACTATCGCCTCCATCGGTGGAAAGCCAAATATCTACGGTAGGAGTATTCACATTACCGGCATCTGTACCGGCCACATTCCATGTTATGGTGTGGGTGCTACCGGGTTGCCAGGTTTCATTGGAGGTTTGTGAAGTCATGCGAAAAGGTCCGGCGTTGGCATCCACGCCAAGTACCTGTTCGGGAGTGGCAATTTGGCCGCCCTCATCATTATTATCCCGAACCACGGCACGGAAGGTTAATACCCGGTTGACCGAGGGTAAAACTTCCCATGTATTACCGTAATTTCCATTTATGATGTCGGCCATTTGAGGGAAATAACGATACGAGCGTTCCGTGGCGGGTAAACAACGAAACAGCGGTCCGGTGGTGTTGGTGGATTGAGGAGCGGCATCGGTGTGTCCGGAATCCTGGTATACGTCTTTCTCGTCAAAAGTAAAGGTCAGTATATCTCCGTCCTGGTCCGAAGCGTCCACTTCCAGGATGAAAGGGGTTTCTTTGGGAATATATTTTTGCGGACCGAAAGAGGCCGTGGGTGCATGATTGCTCAGGTTGGTATGAGTACTGCAATCGTGACCCATGACATAGTTTTTAATTTCATTGATGGATACGTAATGAAAATACGGATCGCTATGATCTTGAACATTGGGTGCGCATACGCCGGCATAGGCCATGATGGTGGTGCCGCTGCCTGGTTCAACCGCAGTAGCATCATTACGGTTGCCGCCGCAATAGTTGGCAAAGGTGTGGTTGCCGCCGAACTGATGCCCCATTTCGTGGGCCACAAAATCAATGGAATAATGATCACCTACGGGATCGGCCAAACCCGTTTCGCCGCGGGCTTTTACCCCGTCACGGCAAACCACGCCAAGGCCGGCCAAACCGCCGCCGCCGGTGGTACCCACATGTCCGATATCATAATTGGCCGAACCGATGACATTGTCCAAATTAGATTGGTTTTCATACAACAGACTACTGGCATTATCATTGGTGTAAGGATCGTTATTGGCATCCAGGTAAATAATATTGGTGCCGGAAATAAGGTTGAGATGAATGGCCAAATCGGTTTCGTACACTTCGTTTACGCGGTTGATGATGACCACCACGGCGGCCAAAACGGCTTGTTTTTTTTCTTCGTCCGTAGCATTACTGGAAAGAGTGCCGTTGTTAATGGCACGTTGAATATGAAAAGACGAAAATTCACCGGTGGTGGCAAAAGCCAGGCGGAAAGTGCGCAGAATTTGATCCGAAAAAGCTGGTCGTGCTTGTTCTTCCGGAAGGTTTTCGGGCGTAAGCTCTCCGGTTACGTCGCAATGAAAATCTTCATTTGAGGGACGGTTGCGGGTAAAGTAATAGATATAGGTATCCGCATTATCGTAACGCTGCATAACGGCACGTCCTTCGCCGGTACGGTAAACGGCCATAAACACACCCAACGGATTTATATCAAGGCGCATGGACATTTTACCCTTTACTTCCACCCCGCGATACGAAAGGATTCCGGGATAACGCCGTTCGTTTTCCGCACTCATGGGATGCGTACGGTACATGCGGAAAGAAACAACACGATTGTCTGGAAGCGGTACACGAAGCATCACATCCGAAAGATGTCCCGAAAATTGATCGGGCGCATTCACCAGCCAATCCGTTAAAGCTTGTTTATCCACTTTTAAGAGCATATAGTCCGACGGCATACGGTCGGAGGGATAAGTAATACGTCCGTCTGGCGCATTTACTTGGTGAAAAAACTTTTGTGCCGGAGCTTGCCAAGACAAAAGCATTACGAGAATGAACCAAATTTTTTTCATAATCATGGGGTTTTATCGGGTCTGTATCATTTGTTTGTGCTCATATATGCCGTTTCTTACGGTGAGAATGTAATTGCCCGCCGGCCAACGGTTTACATTGATTTTTTTATAAAAAATCTGTTGATCCGCTTTGTTGCGGCTTTGGTAGATCAAGCGTCCCGTCAGATCGGTAATGCTTATTTCCACATCATCCTGCGACGGAAGCTGAAATTCCACTTGTAAATAGGTGTCGGCCGGTACGGGATAGATTTTAATATCTTTGATATCGTATCGCGGTACATCTACCAAATAGCAGAAATCCAAGGACCATTGTTGTAATGTTCCTTCGTCGGGCTGAGCATTATCGATAACTTTAAGGACCCAATCGCCGGCGGTGTAGGTGTCATTAAGGACTGAAAGGAATTGAACGGGTTTTATATTACCGCTTAATTGATTACAATCCAAACTATCGCCTTCATCGTCAAAAATTACATTTAAGTTGTCTTCACTACCGCAATTATTATTCCATAGTACAATTTCCCGGCCGTTGGGTGCTATTAACATTATTTTCAAATCGCGAACATAGTTGTGGGTAATTTGCACGCCCACATTGACATCCGTAATATATCGGTTTTCATCTATATGGATGGTGTCCGTAATGCCGTTGGTATCATTATCCGGAATAGTGATCCGGGGTTGGGAGGCATAGGACATATCACATTGCTCGGAATAATTGCCCACCATGATGCGAGCCGGGTTGATAGAGAGGAAATAATTATCACGGGCTTTTACCATTATTCTTCCATTGGGCGAATCGAGCGAAGCGGGTAATGTAAAGGTAGCGGAACCATTGTTGGGAACATTGGCCGCCAGGGTATCGATAAAATCGTATCCTCCGTGAGGCGAAAAGATAATGTCCACATTCTGGCAGTTAATATAACCACCATCCGTGCCGGCCACATCCCAAGTAACCGTCACCTGCTGACCCGGAGTCCAGGTAACGGGCGTCTGCTGCGAAGTAATACGGAAAGGTCCCGCATCATCACGCACCCCCAAGGTAATCACATCATTGTTGGTTTGACCTCCGCCGGGATGATTGTCGCGAGCCGTAACATTAAATTTCAAAATACGTGTTACGGAAGGAAGTACTTCCCACGTGGTGGAAGTCCGGCCGGCCAAAAGGCTGTCTATATTGGGGAAAAAGCGTACGGTGGTATCGCGTTCGGGATAAGGACGGAACATGGGACCCGTAGTCCAATCGCTTTGGGGCGGCGTACTTATATTTTGATCATTTGCCGGTTTGTCTTCTTCGTCCCAGACCAAAGTTACGGGGTCGCCGTCTTCATCCGAAACCGTAGCACTCAGCATAAAAGGTGTTTCTTTGGGAATATATTTCTCCGCGCCGGCATCCACGGTGGGCGGCCGGTGGCCGATGGCACTGTTAACACTACACGAACCCGTTCCGTAGGAAAGTAAGCCGGAACGAAATTCTTTGATGGAAATATAGTTAAAACGGTCGTCCGTCCAATCCTGCACATCGGGCGGGCAAATGCCGGCATAGGCCATAATGGTGGTACCGCTACCGGTTTCCACCGCCGTATTATCATTACGACGTCCACCACACGAAGAATTGGAAAACACATGGTTGGCACCGAATTGATGGCCCATTTCATGACATGCCACGCTGATGATATAACGGTCGGTTTCGGGATTTTGCCCGCGAATGGCGCCTCTACCTTTCGAACTACCGCAAACCACACCCAACTGAGCCAAACCTTGCAGGTTACCTTGACACCATACTTGGCTAACATCATAATTAGCCGAGCCTATATTATTATCCACTGTGGTTTGATTTTGCCCCAATAGTGTGGTCATATTGGAGGCACTATTATCAAAAGGATCCGTATTGGGGTCCAGAAAGATCACACGGTCCTCATTATCCACCAACACCAGGCGCATGGCCATATCTTTTTCATAAACGCTGTTGATACGGGTCACGGCCGCCAAAACGGCGCCCAGAATAGCTTGTTTTTTCTCCGCTTCCGATGCGGATGCCGAAATCCCCAACCGGTTCAGGGTGTATTGCGAATATTCTCCCGTAATGGAAGGTGCATAACGGTATTGGCGCAAAGTGCCGTCGTTGAAATCCGGGCGTTGGGCATAGACGGTATCGTCCTCGTCATCCAAAGGAGCACTTTGGACGTCGCATTCGAAACCTTCGTCCGTAAAATGTTGTTGGGCTATGGAATAGGCTATCCAAGTGGTCCGGGTATAAGGCTTTACCAGCACTGTGGGCGCTCCCGGCCGGCGGACAATCCCCGTAATCTCGTAAGGAGTTACCGTGAGGTAAAGAATTTTTCCGGATTTACTTTTGCCCAAATAAGTCTTCAAAGCGGAATAACGGCTTGCCAATCCGGGTTCCATGTAAGCCACGGTTTTCATTTCGAAAGTTTCGGTCCGGCCTTTATCATCCACAGGAAAATTAAAAGAAACGCCCGAAGCGGAAGCTTTCTCTTGCGGGGCGTCGGTCAAAGCCCGGCGTATTTCCGGTGCGGATGCCGTAAACAAACCATAGGTCTCCGGTAGCGGTTCCAGAAAAATGACCCGCTCATCCGGGGTGGCGGAAGAAACCGCCTTCCACGACTGTGCGCCCAAGGCGCTTGTCATTCCTGCTATAAGTATCCATAACAAATAAATTCGTTTCATATGGTCATATTTATTTTTTCAAAATCTCTTTTACCGGCACCCGTTGCCCGTTTTTGAAACCCACCAGGAAGGCATCCTTGAATCCTTTCCTGCGGGCTTCGGCCAATTTTTTCTTGGCACGGGCAAAATTCTTTTCCCTTCCGTAATAATATTTGTAAGCACGGCCTACTTTTTTATAAAAAACGGGGGTCAAACCCTTGAAATACGATGAACCCGAAGGGATCTTACGGGTTGACATGGCGATTTGTACCGAAAAATAGCAATCGGCGCAATTGACAGATGAAGGCGCATTACCGGAGGAAGGCGATGAGGTCACCGATGTATGGGAAGCCGGCTTGGAAGAATGAACGGGTGCTGTGCGTGCGGGTTTTGCGGGCGAAGCATCGGTCGTGCCGCCGTGTCCGTTTTCTTCTTCCGTAGAGGCGATTTCCACCGGTTTGTCCTCCCGCAAGGATTCGTCGGGATTGCCCAAGCTGGTGTTATCCAAAATCAATTTTTTGTATTTGACAATGGCCTCGGTAATGGATTGGGCGATTTTTTGTTGTCCTTCGTCACTTTGCAGGAATTTTTCCTCTTTGGGATTGGAAAGGAAACCCACCTCGGTAAGCACACTGGGCATATAGGTAAGCCTCAAAACGGCAAATCCCGCCTGCTGAACCGAGCGGTTCTTGGTGTGCACCCTTTTTTGATATTCTTTCTGGATAAGGGAAGCCAACAAGATGCTTTGTTCCAAAAATTCCTCTTGCATCAATTCCAGACCGATGAAAGTTTCCGGTGCATCCGGGTCGAAGCCTTTATACTTGACCTTGTAATCGTCCTCCAATTTGATAACGGCGTTTTCCTTTTTGGCCACTTCAAGGTTGTCCTTATTGCGGTGAATTCCCAAAACATAGGTTTCCGAACCGCGAACGTTTTTGTTGGGATTGGCGTTACAATGCAGCGAGACGAATAAATCGGCCTTGTTTTTATTGGCGATTTCGGCCCTTTGGCGCAAGCCGATAAAACGATCGGTGGAACGGGTCATTATCACCTTGATGTCCGGGTCTTTCTTCTTCAACAAATCCCGCACCTTTTTACCGATTTGCAATACCACATCCTTTTCGTAAATTTTGGTACGTCCCGTACCCTTGGTACCGGAATCCTTACCTCCGTGGCCGGGATCAATGACCACCACAAAGGCTTTATCCGCCTGCTGGGCATGCAGGAGCGGCAGGAGCGTTAACCAAAGCACAAAGGCAAAAATCCAACTAAAAATACTACTAAGATGGAATCGATTCTTTTTCATAAGTTAAAAGCAAATTTACTATAATAAATTTATTTTCATAAAATCCGGTTTAATAAAGCGCAACAATTATACCAAATTGCCGTTTCCCTTGTCATTCGTAAAGCCGGTGCAATATGACCAACACGGCAAGCGTTTTCGTAATACATATTTTATGTATTTTTGGCACTAAGGAAATGTTCAGGATTTAAAGATTGAAAACAACACGAGGAATATATCGTTTTCTAGGCCGCCTGCTTCTGCTGCTGCCTGCACTTACCATGACGCTCCAAGCTCAGGACAAAACCGGAAGCGCTCCCAGGGATACCACCCGGGTGGACACATTACAAGCCGGCGGCAAAAACAGCCTCGATAAGGAACTTTTCAAATCCGCCCGTCAATACCAACTCATTGACCGCAAAAACAAACAATTGGTCCTCTACGATCAAGCCGAAATCAAATACGGCGATATTCATGTCAAGGCGGGTATTATCGTGGTCAATTACGAAAAAAAAGAGGTCTATGCCGGCCGCATTCCCGATTCCACCGGACATTTATCCCAAAAACCCGTCTTTATCCAAGGCAAAACCAAGACCGTCAACGATTCCATCCGCTTTAATTTCGACACCAAGCAAGCCCTTATTTGGAACACCTACACCCAAGACGGCGATATCAAACTCATCAGCGAAGTGAGCAAAAAAGTCAACGACAGCGTTACCTTTTTCCGCCGCCTCAAAATCACCACCGCCGAAGACACCGTTAACCCCGAATACTACATATTGGCCTACAAAGGCAAGGTGGTGCCTGGCAAAAAAATCGTGGTGGGCACCAGCGAAATGTATATCGAAGAAATCCCCACACCACTGGTGTTACCCTTCGGTTATTTTCCGCTTATCAACAAACGTACTTCCGGATTTATCCTGCCCAATTACGGCGAGGACCAACGTGGATTCTTCCTCCAAAACATGGGATTTTACCTGGTGCTGAGCTCTTATGCCGACCTGGCTTTTCTTACGGATATCTACACCAACGGTAGTTTCGGCCTGCAAATACGAAACAATTACAAGAAACGCTATGCCTTCGGTGGAAACCTGAATTTCCGTTACGAAAAACTTATCCTGGGCGAATACGGTACACCCCAGTATAGCCGGCGAAATATTTGGCACTTGGCCTGGTCGCACCGCAAGGATCCCAAGAGCAATCCTTCGTTCAATTTTTCGTCCAATGTGAATATCGGAAGTAGCAAATATTTCCGTTTTTCCTACAACCAACAAAACCTGCCTCATGTTTTGGACAACAACATGAGCTCATCCATCAACCTGTCCAAACGCTTCCACAGCCTCCCGCTGAGTATGAGCTTGACGGCCACCCACAACCAAAATATCAATACGGACAAAATCCGCATCGTGTTGCCGCATTATTACGCCAAAGTGGACCGCATTTACCCCTTTGCACCCAAATCGGGGATAAAACGCAACTTCCTCCACCGCCTCAATTTCGATTACACCCTGGATGCTCAAAACCTGGTGGAAACCACCGACAGCCTCCTGTTCCGCTCCGAGACCTGGCGCCATGCCATCCGCGGCATGCAACAAAAAGTGCCCGTGTCCACCAATTTTAAATTATTTAAATATTTCAATATCAGTCCTTCGGCGCAGTTCCGCCATGTACTTTACGGCCAATATGTTATCAAACAATGGGAAAACGCCACCGGACAAGTTCGTGACAGCCTGGTATACAAACCGGCCCAATTTTTCGATTGGTCGTTCAATACCTCGCTCAACACCGTGATTTACGGGATTTTTAAATTCGGCGAAAAACACCGCCTCAAAGCCATTCGTCATATCCTCTCGCCCCAATTCACTTATGTATATCGCCCCGGATTGGAACAATATAAAAGGCTCTACCAAACCGGCACCAACGATTGGCGCGAATACACCCTCTTCGACGGCGGCATGTACGGCCAACCCGTTTTTATGCCCCAAAGTCTGCTTAATATTTCCTTCAACAATACTTTCGAAGCCAAAATGACGGGTAAGGACGGAAAGGTCAAAAAAATCGCCCTGTTGAAAAACCTGTCCCTCTCCACCCAATACAATTTCAAAGCCGACAGCATGAAATTGGGTTATATCAACATGTCGGGAAACATTATGCCCATAAAAGGCCTTAATTTCCGGATTACCGGCTTGTGGGACCCCTATGCTGTGGACACCACGGGACAAAATATGGCGCAATGGGCTTACAAGGCGCATCAAGGTTTGGCTCATTTGCGCCGCTTGCAGGTAAGTACGGGCTTTACACTCAACAATGAAAAAGTGAAAAAATGGTTCGGGTCCGGCCGGAAATCCGCCAAGAACGCAACGGAACTTATAGGAGGCGAATCACGGAAAAAAGACGAAACCGAATCGGCCTATCGTAATCCCATCAAATGGAATTTGAATATCAACTACACTCTTACATACAACAATAAAATCTATCAACCGCTCAATCCTTCCTTCATATCCATGTCGCCCCATACCATCAATTTCAACGGCAATGTGGAACTATCCCCGGGCTGGAAAGTGGGTATCAATTCCGGATATGATTTGGTCAAAAAGGGACTCACCTATACCATGCTCAATTTCCGCCGCGACCTGAAAAGCTGGTTCATGACCTTCACCTGGCGGCCGCTTCCGCCCTACACTTCCTGGTATTTCTATATCGGCATCAAATCCTCCGTACTGCGCGATATCAAATACGAACGGCGTAAAGAAAACTTTAAGCGGTATTTTTAGAGAGTCGGAAGTTGGGTAGGAATATTGTTAAATCGTTGAACCGTTGAACCGCCGTGTCCGCCTCAGGCGGATGCAATCGGGAAATTGTTTTTGGGACCGGTGACCGATGACCGGTGCGGTCATTGCGAGGCTTCGCCGCATGGGAGTAAGCATTGGAAAGCGAAGCCGCGGCAATCTCCTGCTGCGGAACA
>JAADEB010000084.1 GCA_013153655.1 Chlorobiota bacterium | reverse complement strand
GTGCTTATGCATTTGTTGAAGGCGGGCGATCACGTGGTGTCGTCACGAACCATATACGGCGGCAGCTATGCCTTCCTGAAAAATTTCCTGCCTAAATACGACATCCGGACGAGCTTTGTGGATATCACCAAGCCGGAAAAGGTGGAGGAAGCCATAAAGCCGGAGACCAAATTGATTTACACCGAAGTGTTGAGCAATCCGTTGCTGGAAGTGGCCGACATCGAGGCTTTGTCGGACATAGCGCACCGCCACGGCATTCCCTTGGTGGTGGACAACACCTTTACGCCGCTTATCTTTACACCGGCCGATTACGGTGCCGATATCGTGATCCACAGCCTCACCAAATTTATCAACGGCATGAACGACATGGTGGGCGGAGCCGTTTGCGGCACATCCGAATTCATCGAAGACCTGCGCAACGTGAACGACGGCGCCGCCATGCTCCTGGGACCCGTTATGGACAGCCTGCGCGCCGCCGAAGTGTTGAAAAACCTGCATACCCTGCCGGTGCGTATGGTCAAACACAGCCAAAACGGCCTCTACCTGGCCGAACGCCTCCAAGAGCTGGGCATGAAGGTGAAATACCCGGGCCTGAAAAATCATCCGCAACACGAAGTGTTTACCCGCCAAATGAATCCCGATTTCGGCTACGGCGGCATGCTCACCATCGACCTGGAAACCGCCGAAAAAGCCGCCGAATTCATGGAACGCCTCCAAGACGCCAACGTGGGTTACCTGGCCGTAAGCCTGGGCTTCTACAAAACCCTGTTCAACGCACCGGGCAAAGGCACATCCAGCGAAGTGCCGCCGGAAGAACAAAAAGCCATGGGCCTGTCCGAAGGATTGGTGCGTTTCTCGGTGGGATTGGACTTTGACATCGAACGCACCTTCGACAAAATCCGCCGCGTGTTGCGCGAAATGAACATGATCGAAACCGTAAGCTGATATATCCTTGTCGGAAGGAGAACTCTTAATATACCTGCAAACCCACCGTTGCCATGCCTGCGACGCGTGGTTGTTGGCCATGACCCATTACGTGTCGGTCCTGACAGGTATGGTATTGTTGTTTTTGATTTATGAAACATGGTTCCGTAAAGTGTTGTCACGCAAATATTTTTGGTATGTAACTTTGGCCTTGATACTGACGGCGGCTTTGGTCCACCTGCTCAAATGGGGCATCGGGCGTCCGAGGCCGTTTAAGGTGGTGGCCGGCTTGCGTCAAATGACCGACGGCGGACAGAGTTCTTTTCCTTCGGGTCATACGGCCGAGGTATTTACCCTGCTTTTTGCTTTGTGGCGTTTGCACCGCTTCCGGGTGCTGACGGTATTGCTGGCCGCGGGTGCCTTGCTCATTGCCTACACGCGTATGGTGTTCGGCGTGCATTATCCCACCGACATATTGGGCGGCATCGGCGTGGCCATGCTCAGTGCGGGAACGGCACCTTATTTGTTGAAACTTTTTTATCATGAAAAATAATTTTCTCTTCTTCGTTTGGTTCCTGATGACGGCTTTCGGTTGCGGCTCGCCGGGCGGTCACCGGGCGCCGGTGGAGCAAAGCGGCGTTACGGTGCGAAATACCAAAACCCTGCCGGCCGAAGCAGGCGAAGCGGGCGAAACCGTTCCCGTGATGAAAATCACGGAATGGGATTTGGAGTTGAAAACCGAACACATGGAGCGGGCTCGCCGGCATATGGAGAGCCTTATCAAGCAATACGAAGCCATGATTACCCGCGAAAACGAAAGCACTTTCGGTAACCGGAAACAAATCGAGTGGGAGGTGCGCGTGCCGTCGGACAAGGCGGAAGCTTTTGTGGAAGACATTCGCCGGGCCGAAGAATGGGAAGTGGTGCGCAGCAACCTGAACGTGCGCGACGTAACCGACAGTTACATGGACATGCAAACCCGCCTGCGCAACCTCCGAAAACTGGAAGAACGCTACACCGAAATGCTCAAAACGGCCAAAACCACGGCCGATATGATTACCGTGGAGAAAGAGCTGAACCGCATCCGTACGCAAATCGAACGTCTGGAAGGCCAAATGGCGCGCATGAAAAACCGCGTGGACTATACCCGCGTACACATTTTCCTGCATGAGGACATTATGGCCATGCCTTCGTTTTTTGCGCGGCTCAAAACGGCCTTTACGGACGGCTGGCGCCTGTTTCAGGAATTGGTTTTATTGGTGGCCAGGCTTTGGTTGGTGGGGCTGACGGTGTTTTTACTGGTTCTTTGGTGGCGGTGGCACAAAAGACGCCAAGCCGCCAAAGCAGGCATGGCGGACCACTCCCATCCACATAGCGGTTCTTCCTCCACTTAAAAATTCCTTGAAGAGGGATTGATGAAAAGCGGGAGATTTAGTGCTAAAATTTTTCCCGTATTTTTGAAGCGGAAATATTTGTTTATGTCAAAACGCGGAAAAGTGGTAGTGGGTATGTCCGGCGGTGTGGACAGCAGTGTGGCCGCCAAGCTGTTGCTCGACCAAGGCTACGAAGTATCCGGAGCCTTTATGCTCAATTGGGACGATACGCGCTACATCAAAACCGATGAAATGCATTGGATCAAGGATAGTGAAGATGCCGCCGAAGTGGCGCGTCAGCTGGGCATACCTTTCGAAATCTACGACTTCCGCGAGAAATATTTCCAACGCGTCATCGATTACATGTTTCGCGAATACGAACGCGGCCGCACACCCAACCCCGATATTCTGTGTAACCGGGAAGTGAAATTCGACCTTTTTTGGGAAGAGGCCAAACGCCGCGGTGCCGATTTTGTGGCCACGGGACATTATGCACGCAAGGACGTGACGGAAAAGGACGGACGGACGGTATACCGCCTGTTGGCGGGACGGGATCCCAAAAAGGATCAATCCTATTTTCTCTGTCAACTCAATCAAGAACAATTGGCACATGCCTTGTTTCCCGTAGGCGAATTACACAAAAGCCAAGTGCGAGAAATAGCGGCACGCGAAGGATTGATCACGGCGGCCAAAAAAGATTCGCAAGGGCTTTGTTTTGTAGGAAAAGTCCATCTGCCGGATTTTCTACGCCAGCAATTGGCTCCCAAGGAGGGCGACATTATTTTGATTCCGCGGGAATATTACGAACAAGATAAAAAACCGGTTTCTTTTGCTTCGCTTCGAGAAGAATTGGAATATGAGGCGCAGCCTTACCGCTACAATCCCGAAGACGGACGCGTGGTGGGCCGCCATCAGGGTGCGCATTATTTTACCGTAGGCCAGCGCAAAGGCCTTGGCGTGGGCGGATTCAAGCACCGCACCTTTGTCATCGGCACCGACGTGGAACGCAACATCGTGTATATCGGTGAACATTACACCCATCCGGGCCTCTACCGGCAAGTGTTGAAAATTCCTCCCCGGGACGTACATTGGATCCGGGAAGACTTGCGCTTGCAACCCGGCCAACAAAAACGGGTCATGCTACGCATCCGCCACCAGCAACCCCTGCAAGCGGGCACCTTATACGCCTATGAAGACGCTTTGTTTATCCGCTTCGACCAACCCCAACAAGGCGTCGCACAAGGACAATTCGCGGCCTGGTACGAGGGCGACGAACTCTTGGGTTCGGCAGTGATTAATTAAGCCTTATGAACCTGCAAGAATGGCGTAAAC
>JAADEB010000079.1 GCA_013153655.1 Chlorobiota bacterium | reverse complement strand
CATGGACGGTGGCCCGGGAGCCGTTGTATATCACGATTCGGCCGTATTTTTATCAACAAACCTGGTTCTACGGGGCCGTGGTATTGTTCTTTTTAACCGGCGCGGCGGGATTGGGAAGATACCGCCATTATGTATTGAGGCAAATCGAAAAACGGCGCCGGCAGATGCGTTATAGCTGGTCGAAGCTTACACCGGAAGAAGCCGCCAATATCCAACGGCTTTTGGAAAAAAAGATGGTAGAAGAAAAAATCTATTTGGATCCTCAATTGAATTTGACGAAACTGGCCGGGGTTATCGGCGTGAAACCGTCCTATTTATCGCAAGTGATTCATCAATTTTATCACCAACATTTTTACGAATTTCTCAACCGCTACCGTGTGGCCGAAGCGCAGCGGCTTTTGCGCGACACCGACTTGAAAATCGAAGCCGTAGCCTACGATGCGGGCTTTAATTCTTTATCCACCTTCAATGCCGTGTTTAAAAAACTGACGGGCACCACCCCTTCGGCTTATCGAAAAAGTAACTTGCCGTAGGCCGTTTGGTACGAAAGATTTCGATCCGGTAAGGGAAATGATATGTAACAATTTGCCTTTCCCTAAGTCCTTTCTACGAAACCCAATGAAAAACCAACCCTATGAAAACCGCCTGTTTACCCCGCCGCCTTCGCATATTCCGGTTTATCCTCGTCTTCCTGTTTGTTCTTCCGCTGCATGCCCAGCAGGAATTGTTCGTTTCGGGCCGCGTTTTGGACAGCCTGAGCCACAAGCCTTTGGAGTCGTGTGCCGTGGGATTTTATAATGATAAAAACCAAGTGGTGAACGGTGCCGTCACGGATGCCAAAGGCTATTTCGAACTCAGCCTTCCGCCCGGTCGCTACCGGATGGTCCTGGATTTTTCGGCTATGAGAAAAAGGAAATCCCCCTGCTTATTCGCCAAAACAATCAATTCCTGGGAACCTTCCTGTTGTCGGTTTCCGCCACCGAACTCTCCGAAGTGGAAATCAAAGCCAAAGCCGCTTCCTTCAAGGTGGATAAGGAAGTGTTTGCAGTCACCAAAAAAATGAAAATTTCCGCCGCCAATGCCTGGGATGTACTCGACCACGTGCAAGGCGTAAGCTACGACCGCTACAACAACAGCATCAAGGTGGACGGCCGGACCAACGTCAAAATTCTGGTCAACGGTTTAGAGAAAAACATGCAATACATCCAAAACCTCAACCCCGACCGCATTAAGAAAATCGAAATCATCCGCGATCCCGGCGGACGCTACGGATTGGAAGGCTACGCCGCGGTCATCAACATTATCCTCAAACAAAATTACACGGGAACCGACCTCAACCTCATGAACATGAGCGTGGCCGACCCCGATACCGATAACCCCGGATATGCCTTTCCCATGAGCATGACCGGCCTCAACCTGAATTATACCTACAACAAAATCAATTTCTACGCCGATGCCACTTTGTTTGCCAATCATTTTGCCTTTCCGGTGCAATACATCAAAATTTTCGATAGCGGCAAACAAATCATCCAATCGCCCGCCGCCGGTGCCACCAATTTCTTCTACAACGGCCTGCGCGACAAACTCTCCGCCGGTGTGGATTATTACCTCGATCCGCAACATGTCCTGAGTGCCGAAGCCGGCATGGATCCGCTCTTTACTCAAGGCCGTAACGAACAAAAAAACGTGTACGACGTCCAAGTCATCGAAAACGATACTCTTCGCGACCGCTACACCTACGACGACTTGGGAACGACCCGCGAACAATCCGCCTACCAAAGCCTGTTCTATTCCGCCACCGGCAGCGATCAATCCAAATGGTTGCTTACTTTCCATCACCGATTTTCCGCCTCCGGCAATGAACATAGCTTCCGGAAAAACAACCGGTTCCTCTATGCCTTGCGTCAACAAAACCGGAATCATTCCTGGCGTTTCGATGCCGACTACACCTTTCCCCTCGGCAAGCGCCTCATGCTTCAAGCCGGCTACGGATTCAACGCCCGCCACGAGCGCCAACGAACCGAATACCTTTACTCCGCTCCCGGACCAGTCTCGGAATTTACCTACAAGGAGCGCCGCCATAAGCTCTTCGCCTATGCCACCTATCGTCCCGCCGCCAAATGGACTTTGAAGGCCGGCCTGGCAGGCGAAATAAGCATGCCCCGGGCCCTGGGTATGCGCACCGTTTATCGCATCTATCAACCTTATTTGGATGTCAAATACCGTATTTCGCCCATGGTGGATGTGGTGCTCAAATATCGCTCCGAAAGCATTTATCCCTCCTTGTCGCAAGCCAATCCGCAGGAAATCAGCATGGATCCCTACACGGTGACCAAAGGAAATCCGCGGCTCCGTCCCGCGCTTATCCATAAAATTTCCCTCCGGACCAACGTGATGGGAGGTGCCGTGTTTTTGGAACCCTATTGGCATTTTTCTACCGATTATATCGGTCAAACCGGCCGCCTTCGTTCCGACAGTCTCTTTGAATATACCTATGACAACCTGGGACGCTACCGCCACTACGGCATCCGCGGCAACCTGGTGGTGCCCTTCGGCAAAACGCTTTTCTGGCAAACCAACTTCGACTTTTACCGCAGCGCCATTGCCCACAACGGCCGCACCAACGCCTTCAACGATTACAGCCTCAACAGCAACTTGATGTATGTCAACAAAGCCAACGGCCTCACCCTGGGATTGCTCTACCAACGTTCGCTCAACAAGCATATCACCGCCTTGGGTTACAGTCAATGGAATAACGATTTTACGGCCTTGCTCTTCCAAAAACCTTTCTTCCGTAAACGGCTCAATATCATGCTGATGTATGTGCTGCCGCTGGAAGCCGGCGTGTCGTTCGAACAAAAAACCTACGTCCGCGCCAACGGTTACGAAAACCTTAACGTAAACGATTTGCATCTGTTGAAAAACATGGTGGTATTCCGCCTCAACTACCGTTTCCACAAAGGCAAAAGCACCCGCAAAGCCAAAAAGAAAGTGGAGGAAAACAAACCCGAGAAACCTTCCAAAGGTCTTTTCTGATTTTTTCGTTCAAAGGCCAAAGGTCAAAGGTTCGGATAATCGTAAACGTGGCGGCGGAGCCGCTAGTCAATTGCACGATTTAACGGTTTAACAAACATGACGAATGACCGGTGACCGATGACCGGTGCTTTTTGGGGAAACGTACAATGGAGAACGGGAAACGTGGTGATGGGGCTGCTATTCGATTTAACGATTGCACGATTTAACGATTTAACAAACATGACGAATGACCGGTGACCGGTGCTTTTTCGGGAAACGTAGCACGGTAAATGGTAAACGTGAAATATCGATTCAACGATTGCACGATTTAACGGTTTAACAATCTTGACGGATGACCGATGACGGATGACCGATGCATTTTTTCGGGAAACGTAGCACGGTAAAAGGTAAACGTGAAATATTGATTCAACGATTGCATGGTTCAACGGTTTAACAATAAAAAGCCAAATCCTAAATCCCAACTCCCAAATCCGTAAAAAAGCTAATAGCCAACGGCTAATGGCCAATAGCTAAATAAATACCACTTCTCGATACATCCCGGCTTCGCCGGGACACTCGAAGTGACATAATCGATTTAACGGTTCAACGATTTGACGATTTAACA